>JBILFE010000013.1:0-13534 GCA_044351705.1 Luteolibacter sp.
TCGGGGAATTTAACTTGCACGCCTCTAAGTCAAAAACGAGGTCGTTTAGTGAGGTCTGAAGTTAACGACAGCTCGTTGGATCCATAGGCGGACACGGAAAACAACTCGACCACCCCCCCCTCGCATTCGGGACATCCTGGTGTCCGATCGGACACCAGGATGTCCCGCCGGATTTTTCAGCCACCGGCATGAAGCCGCTGGTTTTCAGCCGTTGGCATGAAGCTGCTGGCATGAGCGAGTGAGAAGTGGCCCCCCGGGACTTGCCAGGGGGGCGGGCCTCTGCCAACCTTCGGGCATGGGCAATTGGTGGCGTGAAAACATCCGGGAAGCAAGACAGCGTGGTTGGCGAGCGGTGGTGATTCTCTCAATTCTCGGCGGCGGCGTGTCGGTGCTGGGTTTGGCCGGCGGGCTGGGCTGGGGGTTTGATTTGTGCAACCATTTCCAGGCGCAGTATTTCGTTTTCCAAGCACTATGCGTGGCCGGGTTGCTGGCCTTGCGGCGTTGGCGCTGGGCCCTAGTCCCCGCCCTGCTGCTGGCCATGCCGGCGCTGAGGCTGGCACCCTATTACCGGCCGCTGCCCGATGAGAGCCCACTGCCGCGGCATTTGAGGGTGCTGAGTTTCAATGTGCTGAGCGCCAACACCTGTTATGCCGCAACCCTGCGCTGGATCCAACAATCCGATCCGGATGTCGCGTTTTTTTCGGAAGTCACCCCGGCCTGGGCTGCGGCTCTTGAACCCTTGAAAGCGCGCATGCCCTACTTTGTCGTTAGAGAGCGTACGGACAATTTTGGATTGGCGGTGTATTCCAAGCACCCCATCATCGAGCAAATCCTCGTTCCAAGCACGCTGCTGGAAGTGGCCATCCTGCAGCTTACCTTGGGCATCGATGGAAACCAGGTGGTCTTTGTCGGCATGCACCCGATGGCGCCGCTGTGTCCGGCGTACGCGCGTGACCGTGATGCCAGCATCAAGCAGCAGGCGGCGCGCATGCGTCATGAAACCCGCCCATTGATCGTGGCCGGCGATTTCAATGCCACGCCGTGGAGCCATGCGATGACGCCCTTGATAGAACTGGGGCTGCGGGACACCATGTTGGGCCGTGGCTTCAGCGCCACCTGGCAGCGGCGCATTCCGCTCTTCGCCATCCCCATCGACCAAATCCTGCTCCGCGGGCCCATCCGCATTCGCGGGCGCTGGACCGGGCCGGACCTCGGCTCCGACCACCGCCCGGTGATGGCGGACTTGACGTGGTGAGGCGCGGGCAACCGCGGGAAAATTGCGGGAAAATTGCGGATTGCCAAGGCGGGTGGTGTGGGGTATGAGTTGGCCCGCGACCCGATCGGCGGAACGCCGGTCTTGCGCGGGGAACCTATCACCAACGCCGTGGGATTTCTAGATGCTATCAAACGCTGGCAGCTTGCGCGACAGGGGCTTTCTTCTGGCCGGAAACGCCGGATATACAGCGAAAACCCGACGATCCAGACGCTCGAAGAGAGTTTTTCGGTGAAAGTCGCCCTCTACGCCACCTTTGCCGTGGTCAGTGCGGTTCTCATCCTCAAGGCGGAAAACATCGGCCACGGCATGGATCCGCTGAAACGGGCGCTTTACGGGTTGGTCTTCGCGCTGACCGCAGTGGCGATGTTTCATGCCAACAGTCAAACGTACTGCCGCCGCAACAGCCGCACCATTCTCGTCCTGGGCGGCATGTTGGCGCATTTGCTCATCGTCGGCCTGATCTTGAAACTGGCGCGGTCAGATGACATCCTGGAAGTCTATCAATATCTGCTGGTGCCCTTTGCGCTGGCCCCGATGCTGCACAGCATTCTCCTCGGGCGCATGATGGGAACCTTTTCCGCGGTGTACGTCAGCCTCATCGGCAGCCTCTTGGTGCCGTCCGATGACATGTTGGGTTTTCTCACGCTCAGTCTGGTGAGCAGCATCACGGCGGTGCTGCTCACCGGCCACATCCGCAAGCGCAGCCAACTCCTCAGCGCCGGCATCTTCATCGGGGTGGTCTCATTGCTCGTCGCCATCATTTGGGGGCACCTGGACCTGGCATCCTGCTTTGGCACTGAAGCTGTCAACCACCTCGAAATTTTTGCTTTGGGCAGCATGACCGCGCTTGGCACGGCGGTTTTCACGGCGCTTTTCATCAGTGGCTTGCTGCCGGTTTTCGAGGGCATGTTCAAGCTCACCACCGACATCAGTTGGTTGGAACTCAGCGACCTCAATCACAAACTCCTGCGCCAGATGCAACTGGAAGCCCCGGGCACCTTCCACCACAGTCTCATTGTCGCCTCACTGGCTGAAGCCGCCGCCGAGAAAATCGGTGCCAACGCCCTGATGTGCCGCGTCGGGGCGTATTTCCACGACATCGGCAAATTGAAAAAGTCCTTGTATTTCATTGAAAACCAGCAGGACGGCATGGACAACCCCCACGATGGGCTCACCCCCACCATGAGTGCCCTGGTCATCATTGCCCACGTCAAGGACGGTGTCGATATCGCCGTCAAACACAAACTTAACCCGCGCATCATCAACGTGATCCAGGAGCATCACGGGGATTCGTTGGTCTATTATTTTTACCGCCGCGCCCAGGATCAGAAAAAGATCGACATGAGCAAGGTCGACCGCGGCTTGGAAAATCTCGAAGACCTCCCCCATGTCGATGAAAAAAACTTCCGCTACCCCGGGCAGCGGCCGAGCACCCGCGAAAGCGGCATCATTGCCCTGGCCGACACGGTGGAAAGCGCCTCACGCTCGCTGCGCAAGCCGACACTGGCCAAGATCCGTGCGATGGTTGAGGATCTGGTTCGCACCAAAGTCAACGATGGGCAACTCGACGAGTGCCCGCTGACCCTCAAGGAACTGGCCATCGTCAAGGACAGCTTTGCCGCCACCCTTCGCAGCATGCTCCACGCCCGCATTGACTACCCGAAAGAAGACGAGCGCCCCACGCCAAATCCCAAACGCACGGAGGCGCAACGCCCCGCCATCGAACCGGAAGACGGCACCCGACCGATCCCTCTCCAGCGCCCGGCGGCACCAGCCTAACCGACAAAACCGGAGTCCCCCCCCGCCCCCCATGTCGCTCGAAATCATCATTGGCAATCATCAACATCGGGTGAGCATCCCTGAAAACTGGCTCACTGTGTTAGAGCAAGTGGCGGATGACGCCGCGGCACTCGCGCTGCGGCATGCGGTGCATGACGATTCGCCGTTGTCGCACCTTGCCACCATTGAGGTGGCCTTGGTTGATGATGTCACCAGCGAGCGGGTCCACCGCGAGTTCATGGACCTGGAGGGCGCCACCGATGTCATCACCTTTCATCATGGCGAAATTGTCATTGGCGCGGAAGTAGCCAAGCGGCAGGCCGAGGAATACGGCGAACCGCTGCCGCGTGAAATCCTCCGCTACCTCGTTCACGGACTCCTCCACCTTGCCAGCCACGACGACGCCCAATCCGCAGACCGCGCGATCATGGAAAGCGCCCAGGAATCCATTGTCACCAGTTTGTGGACCGCCCAACTCGCGCAGCGACTCTGCTGAGCCCTGGCTGAAGATTCAAGGCCAACCGAGCGGGCCGAGGAGTTGCAGGTACCAGGCAAACAGCTTCCATCCGCCCAGCATCCATACCACCGCACCCAGCGCCAAGCTGGGACCAAACGGCAATTGTTTGCCAAAGCCGATGCGACCGATCATGGCCATGACCAGCGCGAAGATACAGCCACTGAAAAGTGAGAAGATCACCCCCGACCATCCGAAAAACGCGCCGATCATGCCTAACAAATGACCGTCGCCCGATCCCATCGCCTCGCGCGGAATCACCACCCGCTTGGCCGTGCCGTCCAACGATTTGAGTTTGGCCAGGCGGTGGATCGTGCCATCCGGAAGCTGGATTTCCAACTCCCGGATGGTCAGCAGTCCAGCCCCCACGGATTCTCCATCGACACGGATGTCCGACGCCTCGACCACCAGGCGGTCGGATTTGCGGTTGAACATGTCCCACCACGCGATCGCCTCACCGTCGATGACAAAACACATCGGATCCTCATCCCCGCTGGGTTCGCGCAAGCACCACCCGAACGGCTCGTCAAAACACAGTTGCTTTTTTCCAAAGGCCAGCTTGCCCAACTCGACGACCATGCCCAACCCGAGAAACCCAACAACCCAGCCGATCGCACCCTGCGTCAAGCCCGTGAGCCAGTCGCCCGCGCCGCCCGCCAGCACCGGCAGTTGCGGCCACACCGCACAGGCCGCCAAGCCCGCCACGGATCCCGCCCAGGTCAAACCCACCGGAATGATCAAGTGCTCGGCATCAATGAAGGCAATCGCCAGCAACAACGACACCAACAACCACAGAAAAACCACCACCCCGGCCGCAGCGGGCGCGAAAACCAGCCACACCACCGTGAAACCCAGCGCGGTGAGCAACTCCACCACCACATACCGCACCGCAATCGGCGCCCCGCAATTCCGGCACTTTCCTCGCAGATAGAACCAACTCAGCAGCGGCAGATTCAACCACATCGGAATCGGTTTCTTGCAGCGCGGGCAGAACGAGCGCTTCGGGTCATTCACCGACATGCCCAGCGGCACTCGATAGATCACCACGTTTAAAAATGAGCCAATGCAGGCACCTAGCAAGAACGCCGGAACCAGCCATATCCAATGATCCAGTGGTGGGTAAAACACAGCCGCACCATTCAAGCCATCCGCCCGCGCTTAACAAGGATAAATTCACCGCTCAAAACGCACCCCCATTTTCGTTGACGCCATCACACCCTTGCACCATGGTGCAGGCATGCGCTTGACCATCCATTCCTGGCTGGCGGAGCTGGCCCGCCGCAAGCGCGGCAAACTCGCCACCCTTGATGGAGCCCTCTGCGCCCTCTGGCCGGTGGTGACCGTTCTCATCCCCGTGTGATGTTTCATGACCCTTGCTCCATCCATCCGCCACTGCCGCTTCACCGCCATCGACTTCGAGTCGGCGGGCGCCACCCGTGGCAAAACCGACAGCCCGGTCCAAATCGGCCTTGCCTCATGGTCTGCCGGCCTTGGCCACAGCCAGCCGTTTGTTTCCTTTCTGCATACCGACCAACCCATCCTCTGGTCCGCTCAAAAAGTCCATGGCATCACCCCGGCCGATCTAACCCATGCGCCGCCGCTCCTCTCGCTCTGGCCCGAAGTGAAATGCCGGTTGGCCGGAGCCGTCGTCGTCGCTCACGGCAAGGGCACTGAAATGCGCTTCCTGCGGGCCTTCCCCGGTCACGGCTTCGGTCCGTGGATCGACACCCTGCTGCTGGCCCGGGCGGCCTGGCCCGACTTGCCGGCTCACTCCCTGGGTGACCTTTGCCGGTTTCACCAACTCACCGCTTCCGTCCAATCCCTGGTCGCGGGTCGTAGCTGGCACGACGCGCTCTTCGACTCGGTGGCCTCTCTGGTGCTGCTGGCGCACATCATCGACACCCACTGCATGTTAGATGAGCCGAGCACCACCCTGCTGCACCCGAACACCTCGGTCTGGCATCAAAAGCGCAGATAGCGCGCCGGGGTTCGCACCTTTGGGGTTGAGTTACCTGCCGGGACCGCTAAAGTAGCGCCGTCCTCCACTGCCACGCACCATGATGATTCGTCTCCTTCTACTGTTGAGTGCCCTTGCCCCGGGTCTGGTCCATGCCCAATCGTCGGAAAGCGTCATGGTCGTGGAAGCCTATTCCAGTAAAGTCCTCATTGCCGCCAACTCGTCGGTCAAACGCCCCGTCGGCAGCCTCACCAAAATGGCGGCCGCCGTCGTTGCGGTGGACTGGGCCATCGCCACCGAGTCCGACATCAGCCAGCTCATCATCACCGCGCCCCAGACCGTCACACTCGTCGGTGGCCCCAACCCGATGAACCTGCAGCCCGGCGATTCCCTCACCCTGCGCGATGCCCTCTACTCCGCCCTGCTCGGCTCTGACAACCTCGCCGCTCTAACCATAGCCGACCACATTGGCGGGCAACTCCTCGCCAAACGCGGCAAACAAGGCGACCCGGTGGCCGCCTTCGTGGTCGAAATGAACCATCTTGCCAAGTTCATCGGCATGACCCAAACCAAGTTTGTCAACCCGCACGGCCTGGAGCGGCCCGGAGCCAAAGGCTACTCAACAGCCGCAGACATGGCCCGCCTGGCCATCGTCACCATGCGCCGCAACGCCATCAATTTCATCGTCCGTCAAAAGGACCGCCAAGTGAGCGTCAGCAATGCCGGCGGCAAACGAAGCTACCGCATCCGCAACACCCATGAATTAATCGGCGAGGAAGGCATCCTTGGCATCAAGACCGGCACCACCGCCGCCGCCGGCCCCTGCCTGGCCACTTGCATGGACCGCGAACCCCTGGTGCGGCCCAAGGCCGATGGCTCCAAGGGGGCCACCCCAAGGCGTCTGATCGTCATCGTCCTTAACAGCCCCGACCGCTTCGGCCGTACACGCAGCCTGCTCCAACAAGGGTGGTCGATCTACGACTCGTGGTTGGCCAGCGGCGCCCTCGTCCAAAACCCGCAACGTGAAATCCTCAGCGTGCCCAAGTCGTGACTGATTTTTCAAGACGCAAGACTTCAAGACGCAAGACGCAAGACGCAAGACGCAAGACGCAAGACAAGGATATTCATCAGACCGGCCCCCACCTCTTTCCCGATAACTGATAACTGATAACTGATAACTGATAACTGATAACTGATAACTGATAACTGATAACTGATAACCTCTAACCGACGCGCAGCGTCCCCCCCATGCCCATCGACCCCCTCCTCCACTTGTTGTGCCGCAAGGCACGCCTGTCCCACCAAGAACTCGGTGAACTGCTCGCCATGCCGCCGCAGGCGGTTGCCGAGCGCATCGGCGTCTGGGAAAAAGACGGCACGATTCTCGGCTACCATGCGGTGATTGATCCCGAGATCATTGGTGACACCTCGGTTTCCGCATTCATCGAAGTCAAGATCACCCCCGAGCGCGGCGGTGGATTCGATCGGCTGGCCATGCGCCTGAGCCGTTTTGAGCAGGTGGTGTCGTGTTATCTCGCCAGTGGCGGCTACGATCTGATGGTCGTCGTGGAAGGCACCGATCTGCGCGAAGTCGCCCGCTTCGTGTCGGAAAAACTCAGCACCCTCGACGGCGTCATTTCCACCGCCACCCACTTCCGGCTCAAGACCTACAAGGAAAACGGCTTCCTCTTTGAGCACGAAACCGCCACCGAGCGCCTCGCCGTCTCACCCTGAGAAGAGGCCTGCTCACCAGTCCTTGGCATGGAACACATGTGGATCTCCGTGCCTATCCGGTCAAAGAAAACCACTGAAACACTGAAGGCCACTGAGATCACTGAAATACGTGAAAAAATCAGTGTCCTCAGTGGGTCTCAGTGTTTTCAGTGGTTCAATCTGCTGGTTTAACCCCATGCAGTCCAACCTGCGGACCCATCAGCGCGGTTGCGGCTTGCGGATCAACTCCCCGACCTCATGGAGCGTCTTGAGATCGATGTCGCGGATTTTGCCGGCGCGGTCGGGGCCGACATCGAGCGCGAACAGGCAGTCGGATTTCACCGCGGCGAGGTAGTCTTGATAGATATCCGCCGCCGGCACCACCCAGCTATCCCATTCGGGCATGGTGTAGAACCAGCGCCCGAACGCCGGGCCTTTCTTGCGGCCGCCAAGGATCGGATAGGTGAATTCCGCGGCGAGGTAACCCTTGGCCTTGGCCGCGTCATCCACCGCGAAGCCGGCGCCCATTTCGCCGATGTGCATATCGGCGCCGGGCCGGTTGCCGTTGGATCCGGCAAAGCAGTTGGGCTGGAATTGTTTGATCCATTGCACGGTGGCGGCCAGATCAAGACCGCCGTCGGTTTGGGCCGCATCAAGCCAGAAATACTCGATCGGTCCGTATTGCGTGCAGAGTTCCTTCAACTGGGCTTTTTTCACCTCGGGGTTTTTCATGTCGGGCCAGGTCCAGTCGCCTTCCGAAAAATACAACGCCAGCTTGAGCCCGTGGCGGTCGCAGGCCTCGCGCATTTTCTTGAGCGCGTCCACCTTCAACGGGCTGTGGGTGACTTTGCGCGAGGTCGTCTGCGTGTCCCACAGACAGAAACCGTCGTGGTGCTTGGTTAGAAACAAGATATACTTCATGCCGGCGTCCTTGGCGGCCGCGCACCACGGGTCCGGGTCGAACCCGGTCGGGTTGAAAAAGTCCAACTGCTTGACGCCGCGCGTCCACTCCACGTTGGAAAACGTGCTGAACGACCAGCACACGAACATGCCGAAGCGCAGGTCGCGGAACTCCCGGACGCGGGCGTCACTCACCGGCACCGGCTCGGCACTGGCATGCGGGGTTGGCAGGGTCAGCAGGAGGCCGGCGAGGGTGATTGCCAGCAAATGACTTGTGGGATGGCGACGCATAAGAACGCCACTATGCGCAGCGGATGGGCACCTGGCAATTGGAAAATGTCATGGTCACGGGTCACGGGTGTCATGGGTCACTGGATTTTTGATTTTTCCTTGCTGCCGGCCTTGTAACCGCTCTAATCCATGAATCGTTGTGTTAACGCGACTCAAAAAACCATGCACTCGCCAACCCGCAGTTTCTAACATATCCGCAAAACCAACACGCTTGAATCGATGAAACCAACCCGCGCCTTGCATTTTCTCGCCACCTCCATTGCCGCGCTCACCATCGCTCATACCGCCTCAGGCATCGATTACGACACCACCACGACCCTTGATTCCGCCGTCACCTCCAGCACGGGCGTGAGAGTGGGCGTCACCAATCCCAATGTCACCCTAAGCGTCGACAATGGCGGGTTACTGGATATCACCGGCGGTTCCATCGATTTCGGCAGCACCAACGGTGCATTGGTCGTCAACGGCTCCGGTACGCTGGGCTTCGTCAATGCCAGCGGCAGAAACCTCAATCTCAATGCCGGCAGCGGCAATAGCATCACGGTTCAAGGCGGCGGCACGTTCACCGTCACTGGCGACAAGGGAACCTTTTATTTGGGGTCATCTCCCGCCCTGGCCCCCAACACGCTGACCGTGACGGGCAGCGGTTCGACCTTCACCAACGGCAATTCGACCCAAGGACTAAACATCTGGTTCAGCGGGTCCAACGCCCGGATCATTGTCAGCGACGGTGGCGTGTTCACGTCGCCGGCCCGCGCCATTTTGGTGGGTGGCCGCTGGGGGGCAAATAGCAACAATTCCCTTTCCATCACAGGGGCCGGTTCCACGGTGACGACGAATAGCTCCATAAGCTTGAACTCCTCACAAGGAGACAACTCCGCCAACATGACGCTGACGATCAGCAACGGTGGCGTGGCGAACAGCGCCAGCGGCAATGTCAGCTCCAGTACTAACAGCAACAACAATACGGCGACCATTACCGGCAGCGGATCGTTGTGGAATTTGGGGGGCGGAAACCTGCCTGTGGGCAGTGTTGCGGGGACCTCAAACAACACGCTGAACGTTTTTGACGGTGGATCATTGAACAATGTTGGCTCGGTCCTCATGAACGGCACCAACAACCAATTCAATTTGGGCAGTGGCAGCGCTACATTACTCAGCACGGCTGCGGTCAACACCGTCACGCTCGGCTCCACTGGCGCGCTTTTGAACCTCAACAACGGCTTCTTGATTGCCAGGGCTGGCGGCGATTTGGCTTCCGGTACGGGCAGGATCGACCTCAAAGGTCCGGCTTACGTTTCCAATGCCACGGGATTATCTAACACGATCAGCGTGGTCATTGAAGACACCACGCTCAGCGGTGCCGCCTTCATCAAGGAAGGGGCGGGCACGCTCACCCTCAAGGCCAACAACACATACATGGGTGCCACCACCGTGCATGGCGGCACCCTGGTGGCCGATAATACTGCTCATGTCTACGTGATCAGACCCGAATCGGCGCTGGTGCTTGGCCGTGGCGGCAAATTCAAGTTCTTGGGCACCTGGGAGAATTTGACCCCGCTGGTTATGGACGGGCTCACCCTCAATCCGGGCAGTAACGGCATTGAGGTCAGCAGCGTCGACAACGGTGTCGTGACCCTCGACCTGCGTGGCGCGGCAGGCACCTTGGGCATCACCCGCAGCGCGGGCAACGCCGGGGGCACGGTGGATTTCAAAGCCGCGACCGGCACGCTTGGCACGACGGAGCTGGTGCAGACGGTGCAGGCCAATGTCGATGCCGGCATCCTCGGGGCCTGGGCCACCGTCAATGACGGGGCGGGCCTGGCCTGCAATGACGGCACGGACAGCATCGTTGCCTACGCGGGCTACAGCGATATCATGGCCGGCACTTCCCTCTCCGGTTCCCAAACCACCCACTATCGCATCATCGGCGGCGGCGGCGGCCCGATCTCGCTCGGCGCCACCATCCATACGCTGACGCAAAATAGCACCACCGCAGCGAGCGTTAACAACAACTCCCAGACCCTGCGGGTCGGTGGCTCCGGTGGCATCCTCATGACTCCGGGCAGCGCGGCCCTCACCATCGGCATTTCAACCGGTGATGGAGCCTTGACCGCCGGCGATGGCAACGGCTTGGATGGCGAATTGGTGCTCGGCAATTTCTCGGGCGACTTGCTCACGATCAACGCGGCGGTCACCGATAACAGCTCCGGGGTCGTGACCCTAACCAAATCCGGCGGCGGCGATGTCATTCTCAACGGCGCCAACACTTACACCGGCGCAACCTTTGTCGGGGCCGGAACTCTATCATTCGGGGCTGACGGCGCCATCGGCACCGGAGCGCTGGTAGTCAGTGGCGGCACCCTGGCCATGGGTTCCTTCTCCAATCAGTCCAGTGCGGTCACTCTAACGGCCGGCGCCATCACCGGCTCGGGCACACTGGCCAGCACCAGCGGGTTTGTGCTCGATGGCAGCGCCGGGACATCCTGCGAGGCAATCCTGGCCGACGGCGTGATGGAAAGTGTGCCCGTCAGCGTGGGCTTGGTGAAGTCCGGCCCAGGCACCGCAACCCTTGCTGCCACCAATTCCTACAGCGGCGCAACCGTGATCAATGCAGGCACCCTCGCCTACGGGCTGGCCGACGTCATCGGGGCGGGTGCCGTTACGGTCAATGGCGGCATTCTCGCCATGGGTGCCTTCTCCGATGAAGTCGGCGCTGTCACCCTAACGGCCGGTGCCATCACCGGCAGCGGCACCCTCACCAGCACCAGCGGCTTCACACTCAATGGCAGCGGCACGACCTACTGCACGGCGGGCACGGCAACCCTCACCGCCGCCAACACCTACACCGGCAACACCGACGTCGAGCTCGGCACGCTGGTCCTTAGCAAAGCCTGCCTTGACGACAATTCCACCGTCAGCATCAGCAGCGGGGCCGTCATGAATCTCGCCTATGCCGGGTCCGACACCGTGAAGCAACTCTTCATCGGTGGCAGCCAGGCGCTGGCCGGCACCTATGGCTCGCTGACCTCCAGCGCCACCTTCAAGAGCGCCACCTTCACCGGCAACGGCATTCTCAATGTCACCGAGAGCCCGGTGATCCAGCCCAATCTAACCCTCGTCGCCACACCGGACACCTTTAAGGAAACAGACGGGGCCCGTGCCTCCATCGGCACCGTCTCGATTCCCGATGCCTTGGGCTACGACCTGGAGGTCGCTCTATCGACCACCGATCCCCTAACAGCCAACGTGCCAACCAGCGTCACCATCTACACCGGGAGCACGAATGCGGAATTCTGGATTGAAGCAGTCAACAACCCGTTGGTGCAAGGCACCCGGACCGCCACCTTGACCGCATCCGGCAGCGGTTATAACAATGCCACCATCCTGGTCACCGTCACCAAGGGCGGCTATGAAAGTTGGAAAACCGCCAATGCCGGTGGGGAGGCCGCCGATCTGGATTACGACAAGGACGGCGTGAGCAACGGGGTTGAATTCTTCATGGGGGAAACCGGTACCACCTTCACTCCGAATCCCTCGGTGGTGGATGGCAAGGTCAGTTGGCCCTATGATCCCAACACCGCCGGTACCGGCATGACTTACAAGGTCACGACTTCCACCAACCTCGTCAGTTGGGATCCCGTCGATCCGCAACCGGTCCCCGCCGCCGGCAAACTCGAATACACCCTGCCAACCGGCAATCCCGCGCGCTTCGTCCGCCTCGAAGTCACCACGCCATAGGGCGCTGGCTCATCTCTTCGTAGGCGCGTTCGTGAGAACGCGGGGATTAGGGGTGGAGCGGAGCAAGATAACCACAGAAAAGAACTGATTACACTGATTACACTGATTGGTTTAGAATTTAACCCGAAATCCGAAGTTTATTTCAGAATATCCGATAGATTAACCACGGATTTCACGGATTTCACGGATTGAAATAGGTTTCATTTACAACTTCTCCGAAGTTGCAAATGGTGAGAAAATCCAAACCAAAAAATCCGTGTAATCCGTGGTTTTCTTTGCCCATTGCAGGAATTCAACTTCGGATTTCCGGTTTAATGACCAATGACCAATGACCAATGACTAGTGTCACTTCGCCTGTCTGGCACTGGCCTTGAGGCGCAGCGCATTGAGGGCGATGAAGCCGGTGGCGTCATCCTGGTTGTAAGCGGCTTCCTGCCCCCCTTCCATCGTCGCAATCGCTTCCGAATAAAGGCTGTGGGGCGAGCGGCGGCCCGCGTTCATCACGTTGCCCTTGTAGAGTTTGACGCGGACTTCGCCGGACACGGTTTGTTGGGTGTGGGTCACCAGCGCCTGGATCGCATCCCGCTCAGGCGCAAACCAGAAACCGTTGTAGACAAGCTGGGCGTATTTCGGAATCAGGGTGTCGCGGATGTGCATCGCCTCGCGATCCACGGTGAGCGCTTCCAGATCCCGATGTGCGGCTAACAGAATAGTGCCACCCGGGGTCTCGTAAACACCGCGGGACTTCATGCCCACAAAACGGTTTTCCACAATATCGACGCGGCCGACGCCGTGCTTGCCGCCCAGCGCATTGAGCACGCGCATGATGCCATAGGGTGTTAGAAGCGTGTAGCCGTCGCGCTCGCCGATGACCTTGAAATCACCGAGGCCGGCAATGATCGCGCCGAGCCCCTCCGCCTGGAGACCAATGGCATCGCCCTTGTCAAAGAGGATCTGCACGTATTCCGCCTGGTCCGGGGCGTCCTCGGGCGAGGTGGAAAGCACGTACATGTCGCGGTCAGCCGGAGTGGTGGCGTCATACCACGGGTCTTCCAACATGCCGGCCTCGAAGGAGATGTGCAGCAGGTTGCGATCCATCGAATACGGCTTTTTCATCGACGCCTTGATCGGGATGTTGTTAGCCTCGGCATAGGCGATCATTTCGGCACGACCGGGAAACTGGGCGCGGAACGAGGCGTCCCGCCACGGCGCAATGCACTTGATTTGCGGTGCCAGCGACGCGGCGGACAACTCGAAGCGCACCTGGTCGTTGCCCTTGCCGGTGGCACCATGGGCGATGGCGTCGGCACCCTCCGCGATGGCCACGTCGAGCATGCCCTTGGTGATGCACGGGCGCGCGATC
>JBILFE010000445.1:0-3950 GCA_044351705.1 Luteolibacter sp.
TTGATGGCAACCTGATATGCCTGCCACTGGTGTCGGTCCTCGATCCCGCATCCGATAGCGGACTGAGCCTCGTCCTATCGCCGGAGGACAAGGCCCGCGAACTCACCTTGCGCACCACGGCGGACGGGCACTTCACTTTCACCCGTGCCAATCACCGGATCGACGCCCGCCGTCCTATCAAGTTTGCCATGGATCTCGTCGCGCATGAGGCGAGTTGGCGCGGCCCCCTGCGTTGGATGAGCGCGCGCTATCCGCAATTCTTCGAGCCGCCCAACCCGCAGGCCGATGCGATGGCGGGCACTGCCGCCTATTCGTGCCAGGATCTGGATTTTGACGTGGCCAAGATGAAGCAGATGGCGATGCGGGTGAACTGGCGCGCCAGCTTCGATTTTCCCTACATGGGGATGTTTCTGCCGCCTCTAACCGACAAGCAAACCTGGACCCGTTTCGGCGGCCAACAGACGTCACTGGCGGTCATGCAGGATTACGCCGCGAAGATGCGGCAGGCGGGCTTTTATGTGCTGAGCTATTTCAACATCAATGAGTTCGGTGCCAAGGTGAGATGGCCGCTGCCGGCTCGCACGACCGAAAGCGATGCGGATCTCTGGAAAAACTGCAACGATTTCCTCGCCGTGAAGCTGCCCGCAGCCATCATTCAAATCCCGCAGCGCACTCCGCCGGCACCCCTCGCCCGCAGCGTCTATCCACTTTCCCGGCCCGGCGGCCCGTTCTTCACCTGGGAAGACGGCATCGTCATGGATTGCGGCGATGCCGCATATCGTGAGTTTTTGTTGGACCAGGCGCGCCAACACATCGAAAAACTGCCGCATTCATCCGGCATCTGCATCGATCGGCTGGATTGGCTGCGGGTATACAACGAGCGCGCCGACGACGGCGAAAGCTGGTTCGAGGGGCGCCCGGCCCGATCACTGCTGGCGTCGTGGAACGACCTGATGGAGCGACTCGGGCCGCTCATGCACCAGTCCGGCAAGGTCGTGTTCGTCAACAACCACGTCAAGCGCCTCGACCTCTTGCGCCACGTTGACGGCATCTTCGATGAATTCACCTACACCGGCGCGCCGCTCAATCTAACAGCGCTGCTGACCCTGCGCAAGCCGGCGCTCGGTTGGACCGATGACGAAGGTGCCTTGCACCCCGACCCGGATGTCTTTTTCCAACGCTATCTGCACCTCGGGGTCTATCCGATGGCGCCATTTCCGGGCAACGACCACTCTCTGCGGCCCAGCGCCTGGGTGGACCGGCAATACCTGGATTACGGTCCGTTACTCGACGCGATGCGTGGCAAAAAGTGGGTGCTCGCTCCTCATTGTGTGGAATCCACCACCCCCGGCGTGAAGGTCAATCTGTTCCAGGTCCCCGGCGGTTACGCCTTGCCTCTTACCTTCGGCGGCAAGGCCGAAGCCGCCACAGTGCGCCTGCGCAACCTGCCCGGACTGGAGCGCTTGCACGCCGAGGTGCTGCACCCCGGAACCCGCGTGCCTGCCACCCTAACAACAACAACAACCGGGGACGGCGGCATGTCCCTGCGGGTTCCGCTCCAGCGCGGCTGCGCGATGCTGCGTTTGCGGTACTGAGAAAATTTTGCGGAAAAAAGCAATTTTTTGCAAGGTGGCTGAAAGAACCGGCAAGCGACAGCGTTTTGTGAGGATGCTGCAATCCATAAATGAACAGAAGGCATCGCGCCGTGACTTCCTGAAAGCAACCGGTTTAACCACGGTTGCCATTGGGTTTCCCACCATCATCCCCTCCAGCGCCTTGGGCAATGACGAGAAGCCGGCACCCAGTAACCGTATCGTCATGGCCGGCATCGGCCTGGGTAACATGGGCGGCGGTGACCTCGGCAATTTCCTCGGCAACAAGGACGTGCAATACGTGGCGGTGTGCGACGTGCGCAAGCACAAGCGGGCCGAGTACAAGGGCCGGGTCAACAAACAATATAACAACAACGATTGCAAAGAGTACGGCGACTTCCGCGAGCTCATGGCGCGCGAGGACATCGATGCCGTGCACATCGCCACGCCGGACCATTGGCATGCCCTGCAAGTCATCGAGGCCTGCCGCAACGGCAAAGACGTCTATTGTCAGAAACCTGAAAGCCGCACCTTGCGCGAGGGCGCTCTCATGATCGAAACCGCCCGCCGCTACGGTCGCGTGGTTTCCGGCGGCAGCCAGCGCGTGTTCGAGGACTACCGCAAGGTGGTCAACCAATGCTGGAGCGGCGAACTCGGCCCCATCAAATCCATCAACGTCAACGTCGGCCCGATGTCACAAGCATGCAACATGCCAGAGGAAAAATGCCCGGATGACATGGACTGGGAAATGTGGCTCGGGCCCGCGCCATGGGCACCCTACAACCCGAAACGCTGCGATGGCAATTTCTCCTGCAATGGCAATAGCTGGCGGTCCTACAGCGACTATTCCAGCGGCGGCATGACCGACTGGGGCGCACATCATTTTGGCGGTGCCACCTATGCCGTCGATATCCGCGAATTGCAGCCGACAGATGTCACCTTGGTCGAAGAGGGCGGCAAAAAATACGTCGCTTTGAAATATCCCAACGGGGTGACACTGACGCACAACCGGCCCGGCAAAGGCAATCTGGACGTGGAAGGCACGCCGGGTGAAAAACGCGCACCCAAGCCGGTGCCCGGCTACTCGGTCAAGGGCGGCATCTATGCCGATTTCATCAACTGCGTCAAGACCCGTGAAAAGCCGTTCCGCGACATTGAACTCGCGGTCAATAGCACAGCGGTGAGTCATTTCTGCGTGCTCGCCTACAACTTGGACCGCTCGCTGAAATGGGACGCGGCTAAACAACAATTCATCGGCGACGAAGAGGCCAACCGCTTCCTTGACCGCGCCCGCCGTGAGCCCTGGCAACTGTGATGCACAGCCTGCAATTTTTCACCCAACCACCCGCACCATTTTAAGAAAGGAAACACATTATGCCTGAACAATTAGACAAAGCCTTTGACGCCTTGAAAACCTACGACTGGGGAGTGGATCCCAATGTCCTCAAGCCCATCGATGAAGCCATCAATGCCAGCCACGGTAAGGCGGCTGTCCGCAAGGAGTTGGAGGAGCGTTTGATTTCGGTGCTCAAGACCGAAGTCTCGCGTGCCGCCAAGGATGCCGTATGCCGCGCGCTCAAAAACATCGGCAGCGCCGCCGCGGTCCCCGCCCTGGCCGCATTGCTGGCAGATGAAAAGCTTTCCCACATGGCACGTTATGCCTTGGAACGCATTCCGGATCCGGATGCCGGCCAAGCCCTGCGCACGGCCCTTCCCAAGGTGGCCGCCAAACTCAAGATCGGCATCATCTCATCGTTAGGTGTGCGTGGTGAAGCCGCCGCAGTCGCCCCGTTGCAAGCCCTGCTTGCTGACAGCGATGCCGCAGTCGCCAGTGCCGCCGCCCATGCGTTGGGCTCGATCGGCACCGTGGATGCGACCAAAGCGCTGGTCACCGCCAAGCCTACGGCCGGCACCAAGGCCGCTATCGCCGATGGCGCCATGGAAGGCGCGGAAAACCTGATGGCATCCGGCAATAAGGCGGCCGCTAAAATCACTTACGAGAAAATCCTCGCCAGTGCCCCATCCAAGCCGGTTTTGTTCGCGGCCACCCGCGGCAAACAGGCATGCGCTGACAAGTAAGCCACCGCCACTCAAGGAGTGTGGGCGTCCCCGCCCACATATTCTGGCTGCCGATGTTGCGGCAGTTTCACGTCGTTTGGCTGACTTGACTGGGGCATCTCCTGGCATGAGCCTGTGTTCCGCCCCGCCCGCCCCCGTCAACTGCCGTCTAAACACACGGTCTTTTCATTTGATTGATTTTCCGTTGATCAGGGACATTGCTGAGACTGTAGAGTGAGCGCATTGTTCGAAAATCCTGGGCCAAGAGAGAGTGATATCCTGCCTGAACCGCACCGAGAT
>JBILFE010000446.1:0-3944 GCA_044351705.1 Luteolibacter sp.
TTACAAGCAGGCATTCAAGCTCAGCGGGTTGAACCCGGGGCACACCTACGACCTCTACATCGCCTGCATTCATAACAACAACAACAACCCGCAGGACTTCAGGGCCGGTGGTATCGAGAAGCATGTGGCCAATGGCGGCCGTTGCGTGGATTGGACCGAGGGACAAAACTACATCCGCCTCGCCGGCCTCAAACCCGATGGCGGCGGCAATCTAACGGTTGAAGGCAAGGGCGGCCAGGTCATTATCAACGGCTTCCAACTGGTCGACAACGAGGCGCCCACACCCAAGAGCCCCGACAAGGCGGTCTTCACGTTCAGCTTCGGTGAGTTGGGCCAGGCGAAAATTTCCGGTACCGACATCACGCTGGACGTGCTGTGGGGCACGCCTGTGAACAAGCTTGACCCCGCCATCAAAATCGCCGAGCGGGCGACCGTCAAACCGGCATCCGGCAGCGCCAATGATTTTACAAAGCCTGTTAGTTACACGGTCACCGCCGAGGATGGCACGACCACGGTCTATCAGGTGGCGGTCACCGTGCTGCCCAAGAGTTCGGCCAAGGACATCAGCGCCTGCGGTTTCGGCACCTTCGGGCCGGCGGTCATCGACGGTGCCTCGATCCAGATGGCGGTGCCCGCCAGTCAGTCGTTGAAGTCACTCGCCCCCACCTTCACCATTTCCCCGTTTGCCACGCTGCGTCCGGCATCCGGCAGCGTCGTTGATTTTTCCCGACCGGTCACCTACACGGTCACCGCGCAGGACGGCTCGACCAAGGCCTATCAGGTGACGGCGCGCTCCTACGCGGCGTGGGCCCGTGCCGCCGCGCTGTCGATCCTAACCACCCCGGAGGGTGCCGACCTGCCGGCGACGGCCGCGGTGAGCGACTTTCCGATTTTGGTGCGTCTGAATGCCGGCAACTTCGATTTCACCCAAGCCAAGCCCAAGGGTGAGGATCTCCGGTTTTCGACCGCCGACGGCGTTAGACTTTTCTATCAAATCGAGCACTGGGACTCCGCCGGCGCCTCCGCCAGCATCTGGGTGAAGATCCCGTCGATCAAAGGCAATGCGGTGCAGCAGGTCAAAATGTATTGGGGGCTGGCGGAGGCGGCCGGCGAGTCCAACGGTCCGGCGGTGTTCAACGCGTCCAACGGCTTTGCCTCCGTGCTGCACATGGATGAGGCGCTCATTGATGAGGGCGGCCTGGTGACGCCGAAGAATGAAGGCGCTACTACCGTGGTCGCCGGCATGATCGGCAAGGGCCGGCACTTTGTCCCGGGCAAGGGCATCCCCTGCGGCGAGCATATCAAAACCTATCCCTACAGTGACCAGCCGTTCACCTCGCAACTCTGGCTGCGGGCGGAACGGGCCGGGGCCACGGTCTTGAGTTGGGGCCGCTATGCCACCCGCTTCAACGGCTTCACCGGCGATGGCAATCTGGTGGATCTCCAGCTTCGCTCACCTGCGGGTCTCGGTTGGGTCAGCGATGGTCCCGGCGGTGTTGCTGGAAAAACGATTCCCGTGATGGGGCAATGGTATCATGTGGCCGCCACCTATGCGGACGGGACCAGCAAGATTTATGTGAATGGCGCGCTGGACGGCAGCAATGAGGCGAAGAAGGCCACGATGTCTTTGATGAATGATATCTACATGAACATTGGCAAGGAAAGCTTTGCCGGGGATGTCGACGAAGTTAGGGTTTCCAAAGTCGCCCGCTCCGATGACTGGATCAAGCTGGAGTATGAAAACCAGAAGGCCGGCCAAACCCTCGTGGGCACCCTGATGCAAGCGGGCGATGAGTTCTCGGTCTCGCCCGCCTCTATCAAAATCGACGAGGGCAAGAAAGTAACCGTCACCACCAAGGCCGGTGGTGCCTTGAAGCTCTACTGGTCGATCAAGAAGGACGGCAAGGAAACCATGACTGCGGTGGACCAGTTTGCCTATCCACTCGATGCCGGCCGTGTCGTCGGCGACGCCTCGTATGTGCTGCAATTGAAGGCGGTGTTTCCGAGCGGAGTAAAGACCAAGGAGATTCCCGTCACCATCAAGGAGGCTGTGCCCGAGCCGGTATTGACCCTGAAAGCACCAGCGCAATGGAATGGCCGCGATCCCATTGAGATCGTGCCTGTCATCGCCAACCTCAAGGCCATGACGGACAAGGGGGCTGGCGACTTGCATTACCGGTGGAGCGTAACTGGTGGCGCGGTGATCAAACAAGACGCGCCCGGCAAGCTGATCCTCACTCGCTCGCAATACACCGGCCCGCTAACGGTGACCGCGGCTGTCGACAACGGCGGCGCCGCCACCACCGCCACCACCACGATCCAGGTGACAGAGCCAAAAACCGACCCATGGGTGCAGCGCACGCCGGATAAGAATGAGCAACCGGTTGACAACCAGTTCTATGCCAGGGATGACAAGAACGAGGGCACGCTGTATTACAACGGAGTGTTAGATAAACCGGCGGATGCGGTCTTTCTCAAACTCTACGCCGATGGCAATCTCATCAAGACCGAATCCCAAAAACCTGCGGCGGACAAGAGTTATGCCTTGTCGGTGAAACTCAAGCCCGGCTTGATCAAGTACAAGGTGGAATTCGGCACCAAGACCGGCGCGGCCGAATCCGTGGTGCGGACGGTCAACAATGTCATCTGCGGCGACGCCTATCTGCTCGATGGCCAATCCAACACGGTGGCCGATAACAAGGCCGGTCCACACGGCATGTTCAAGAGCGAGTGGATCCGCAGTTTCGGCGGCATGTCCGGCGGCAGCCAGCAGGGGTGGGGCAATGCCGTGGCGTCCTCGGCAAGCGGCGATGCGTATCGCATCGGCTACTGGGGCGTGGCCCTGGCCGACCGCCTGGTCACCGCCCACAAAATCCCGATCTGCATGATCAACGGGGCCGTCGGCGGCACCCGCATCGACCAGCACCAGCGGAATGAAGCCAAGCCGGAGGATCAGGAAACGATCTACGGCAGGTTGCTCAGTCGCATCAAAGCCGCCAAACTGACCCATGGCATCCGCGGCGTGCTGTGGCATCAGGGCGAAAACAACAGCGGCGCGGCGGCCCCCACCGGCGACTGGGATTATAAATCGTATCAAAACTACTTTGTCGAGATGTCGGCAAGCTGGAAGCAGGACTATCCCAACATCCTGCACTACTATGTCTATCAAGTCTGGCCGCTGCCGTGCAGCATGGGTCCCAAGGGCGCCGGAATCCGCGAGGCACAACGCACCTTGCCGCGGCTCTATTCCAACCTGAGCGTGATGTCGACCATCGGCATCAAAAACAGCTTCAACGGCAGGGGACTGTGCCACTTCGACTGGGATGGCTATGAGCAGTTCGCAACCTTGATGGGCCCACTGATGGAGCGCGACAACTACGGGCTGGTTCCTAACAAACCCATCACCGCGCCGGACTTGAAGAAAGCCTGGTTCACCACCCCCCAACAGAATGAGATCGCCCTGGAGTTCGGCCAGGACATGGTCTTCGATCCGCTCAACGCCATCAACATCTATCTGGACGGAGCCAAGGGCCAGATCACTGGCGGCAGCGCCAGCGGCAAGGTGATCAAGCTCCAACTCGCCGGCCCGTCCAAGGCCAAGACCATCGACTACCTCGCCGACAACGATTGGGATGGCAATCCGGAGAGCCTGCTCCGCGGATCTAACGGAATTGCCGCACTCACATTCTGCGAGGTGCCGATCACGGACCCAGGCCGTTAGCCGCAATTCAGTGCAAGTTCCAAAGCGTCGGAAAGCCATGATGCAGCCGGGTTTCATATTCAGCCTCATCGTTCTGGCGGTTGCGACCGTAGGTGCGCGCGGTGCCGGGCCGGAGCGGAGCCCGCTGGCGGTGCGCGCGGCGATGAAGGCGCAGTCGCCGGATTTGCTGGCGAGTTTCGAGGCGGCCCGGGAGACGGATCTAACGGTCGAGGCACTGGCGCGG
>JBILFE010000014.1:0-13509 GCA_044351705.1 Luteolibacter sp.
ACGAAAAATTCGCCAGCGAAGTCACCCCGGACGGCGAATTGATCCTGCGCGGAAAGACCGGCAGCCTGCTCGGCATCGAGGGCCGCGTCCGCTATGAGGGGCGCGTGCAGATCCTGTTGGATGGCGGCAAACGCGTCGTCGGCAAAGACGGCGTGTCCATTGAGGGAGCACAGGCGGTCACATTGATAGTCGCAGCCGGCACCAATTTCAAACGCTACGATGACATCACTGCCGACCCCGCGGCGCGCGTCCGTGACTACCTCGCCAAGGTCAAGGGCAAGTCGTATGAAACCTTGCGCTCCGCCCACACCGCCGACCACGAAAAATTCTTCGGCCGGGTGAAGCTGAGCCTGCCGGAAACCGCGGTGTCGTCGCTGCCGACCAACCTGCGGCTCACCGATCACATTCCGGCCAAGGATCCGCAATTGGCGGCGCTGATGTTTCAATATGGCCGCTATCTATTGTTAGGCAGCAGCCGCCCCGGCTGCCAGGCGGCCAACCTGCAAGGAATCTGGAACGAAGACATGAACCCGTGGTGGGAAAGCAAGTTCACCACCAACATCAACACCGAGATGAACTACTGGCCGGCGGAAACCACCGCGCTACAGGAATGCGTCGAGCCGTTGGTTAGAATGGTCTCCGAGTTGTCGGAAACCGGGGCCAAAATCGCCAAGGTCCACTATGGTGCCGGGGGCTGGGTTTTCCATCAGAACACCGACCAATGGCGCGCCGCCGCCCCCATGGACGGCGCCACCTGGGGCACCTTTTCAACCGGTGGAGCCTGGCTTTGCACCCACCTCTGGGAGCGCTATCTTTTCAGTGGCGATAAAACCTATCTGCGGGAAGTGTATCCCTTGTTCAAAGGTGCGTCGCAATTCTTCCTCGATACCCTGGTTGAGGAACCCGCTCACAAATGGCTGGTCACCTGCCCGTCCAACTCGCCGGAAAATTTCCCCGCCGCCCCCGGCAACGGACCGTTCGTGGTCGCAGGCATGGGCTATGATGTCCCCGGCACCACCATCTGCGCCGGCGCGACGATCGACATCGGGATTGTTAGGGATTTATTCACCGCCTGCATCGAGAGCGGCAGGATACTGGGCATGGACAAGGATTTCTGCGACAAGGTGGCTGCGGCGCGGGCGCGGCTGGCACCGCTGCAAATTGGCAAAAACGGCCAGGTGCAGGAATGGTTGCAAGACTGGGGCGTGCTCGAGGAAAAACACCGGCATATCTCACATCTCTATGGCTTGTTCCCCAGCAACCAGATCACTCCTGCCGGCACGCCCGAGCTGGCACAGGCCGCCAAGGTCGCGCTCAACCTGCGCGGCGATGTCGGCACCGGCTTCGGCATGGCCTGGAAGGCCGCCTGTTGGGCACGCCTCAATGATGGCGACCACGCGCTTAAATGCCTGTCCAACCAAGTTGCCTTGCAGACCACACCCAACTTATTTTCCAAGTGTTTCCGCGCGGCGCAGGTGGACGGGGTTCATGGCGCCACCGCCGCCATCGCCGAAATGCTCATGCAGTCGCACGCGGGCGAAATCCACCTGCTGCCCGCACTGCCCAAAGACTGGCCAAGCGGCGCGGTCAGCGGCCTGCGCGCCCGCGGCGGCTTCACCGTCGATCTGGAGTGGAAGGAGGGCAAGCTCACCACCGCCGTCATCAAATCCCAGGCCGGCAATCCGTTGCGCGTGCGCTACCTTGACATCGTCCGCGACATGAAACCCGCCACCGGCGAAACCTTCCGCTGGGACGGCGGCAACTGACCGCACCTTGGTTTAGGCGGCATATGGCGAACCTAACATATTCAGCCAAAGATTACCACTGAGTACACTGATAACCCCTGAATTCACTGAAAACATTTAAATCTGTGCCCTCAGTGGGTTTCAGTGTTTTCAGTGGTATGATTAGACGATCCAACCTTTTGCAGTCAGTCTTGAAAGCACACACACACGACCATTTATGCTTGTTAGTATCTTCAACGATGTGATCGGCCCGGTGATGCGCGGGCCGTCGAGTTCGCATTGTGCCGCCGCGTTGCGCATCGGCCGGCTCGCCCGCAACCTCATGGATGGGGATTTGAGCGACGTTCTGGTCGAATTCGACCGCAACGGCTCGCTGCCGACCACCCACGACACGCAAGGATCGGACATGGGCTTGTTCGGCGGCCTGATGGGATGGGATGCGGCCGACGCCCGCCTGCCGGATTCGCCGCAGGCGTTGCGCGCCAGCGGCGTGCGCATCTCTATCGAAACCGTGGACGCCGGTGATCCCCACCCCAACACCTATCGGCTCACCCTCCACAACGCGCGGGAAACCCATACCCTGCGCGCCATCTCCACCGGCGGCGGCATGATGGAAGTCATCGACATTGACGGCTTTGCGGTTTCGATGTTCGGTGATTGCTGCCAAACCCTGCTGTGGGTCGACGCACCCGCACGCGAAGTCATGGCGGCCCTCGAAACCCGCTTCACCGCCGATGCCATCCTGCTGCACGAGTCCGGCGGCAGACAACTCGTCGAGGTCAAGGCTGCCGGTTTCGTTAGCGATGCCATCCTATCAGAATTGTCCGGTGTTCGATCTATCAAAAAGCTCGGGCCGGTGCTGCCGGTGCTCTCGCGCAAGGACACACGCGTCCCCTTCGGGACCTGCGCTGGAATGTTGGACCACGACGCCGGCCGCGGCACCCCGCTGTGGCAACTCGCCGTGCAGTACGAAATGGCGCGCGGTGGCATCACCGCGGCGGAGGTCGTCGCCAAGATGGTCGACATCGTGCGCATTGTGCGCCGCTCGATCGCCGAGGGCATCGCCGGCACCCACTACGACGACCGCGTGCTCGGCCATCAGTCCGGCCGCTTTGACGACTTGATGCGGGCCGGAAAATTGCTAGACGGAGGCGCCTTAAACCGGATCATCCTGTATGTGACGGCGTTGATGGAGGTGAAAAGCTCGATGGGGGTGATTGTTGCCGCGCCCACAGCGGGTGCCTGTGCGGCGCTGCCCGGCGCGGTCATCGCGATGGCGGAGGCCATGGGCCTGGATGAGGACGCGATGGCCAAGGCCTTGTTAGCCAGCGGCCTCATCGGCGTGTTCATCGCCACCCGCTGGACCTTTGCCGCGGAAGTCGGCGGCTGCCAGGCAGAAGGCGGCTCGGCCGCCTGCATGGCCGCCGCCGCGCTGACCACCCTGGCCGGCGGCACTCTAACGCAATCGCTGGCCGCCTCCTCGATGGCCTTCCAAAACATGCTCGGCCTGATCTGCGATCCGGTGGCCAACCGCGTCGAAGTCCCCTGCCTCGGCAAAAACGTCATGGCCGCCAGCAACGCGCTGGCCTGCGCCAACATGGCCCTCGCCGGCTACGATCCGGTCATCCCGCTCGACGAGGTGATAGAGACCGCCAAGCAGGTTGGCGCGCGCATGCCGCGCGAAGTGCGCTGCACCAACCTCGGCGGTCTTTCGATCACCCCCACCGCACTGGCGCTCGAAGCCAAACTCGCCACCCGCCGCGCCGCCGCCTGCGCTAGCGGCTGCGGCGGCTGAGTGCCCCGACTCCGTCTTATAGAATCTCCTGCACGAAGCGCTGTTTTTGGAAAATCGAGAACGCCTCGGGCTCTTCACCCGTACCGATAAAGCAGGGCGGAATGCCGAGTTGATCGTGAATGGTGACGGCAATGCCACCCTTGCCGGAGCCATCGAGCTTGGTGACGATCAGGCCGTCAAGTGGACAGGCTTTGTGGAATTCCCGCGCTTGATTCAAGGCGTTGGCACCGGTGGTGGCATCAACCACCAGCAACGTGAGATGCGGCGCAGTGGCATCAAGTTTGGCCAGCGTGCGGCGGATTTTGCCCAGCTCCTGCATCAGGTTGTGGCGGGTGTGAATGCGCCCGGCCGTGTCACAGATGAGAAAATCGCGGGGCCCGGCAATCGCTTGTTGGTGGGCGTGATAACAAACCGATGACGGATCCGCATGGATGTTGCCAGTCACGACGCGCAGATCAAGCCGTTGTCCCCAGCGCTGAAGTTGCTCAACGGCGGCCGCACGGAAGGTATCGGCCGCAGCTAGAACGATGGATCGCCCGCGTTGCTTGAGCCAAAGTCCGAGCTTGGCAGCGGAGGTGGTTTTGCCGGTGCCGTTGACGCCGACGATAAGGATGACGAAGGGGTTGCCATCGGCCCGTGGCTCCGGCGGCAGGGAATCATCCGGCAACCGGTCTAACAAATGGCGACGTGTGCTCGCCACGACGTCATCCGCGCCAATCGTGCGCCCAAGGGCGCGGAGTTCGTCGATGATGCGGGTGGTGAGGTGGATGCCCAGATCCGAGGCGATGAGGTCCGCCTCGATGTCATCCCAGTCGATTTCGGCACGATTGGTGATTTTATTGTATAGGGATTTGAAGAAGCCGGCCATGGGGGGGGATGAAGTTATCGGTTATCGGTTATCGGTTATCGGTTATCAGTTTTCAGTTATCAGTTATCGGTTATCGGTTAACGGCTAGATTGGATGAGGATGGGTCGGATCTAATGCATTGAAGGGCTTCAATGGCGTGGGCGAGGGATTGGATGGAGGAGGAGGAGTGAGCGGCGGAGAGGCTGATGCGCAGGCGGGCAGTGCCGCGCGGGACCGTGGGGAAACGGATGGCTGGGACCAGCAAACCCTGGCATTCGAGGGCGGCCGACGCCTGCAAAGCGGCTTCGTTGCTGCCGAGCACCAGTGGCAGGATGGGCGTGGCATTGGATGTTAGAAAAGCGCTATACTGTTGGAAGGTGGCGATGTTGGCACGGAGTGCGGCACGCCGGGCCTGGCCGTGGCTGGAGCCCATGAGATGCAGCGAGGTGAGCGCGGCATGGGCCAGGGCCGGCGGCGGCGCGGTGGAGAAAATGAACGAGCGCGCGCGGTTGGTTAGAAGATCGATCCAGTCGCGCGAGGCGGCGAGATAGCCGCCGGCAAGCCCCGCGGCTTTGCTGAGGGTGCCCATTTGAAAGGTGATGCGCGGTTGGAGTCCAAGGGCATCGGCAAGGCCCATGCCGTGATCGCCCAGCACCCCGATGGCATGCGCTTCATCCAACAACAACAAGGCGTCATGCGCAGCGGTGAGATCGACGATTTCGCGCAGCGGGCAGAGATCGCCATCCATGCTGAAGACGGATTCGGTGACGACGAGAATGCGTGCGGTGGCGGACTTGGCGCGGATGGAGCCGAGCAGACGGGAGAGTTTGAGGAGATCGTTGTGGGGGAAAACGCGGAGGGTGGCCGCAGACAGGCGGGCGGCATCGACCAGACAGGCATGGCAGAGCTTGTCGAGGAGGATAAAGTCGGATTTTCCCACAATGGCGGGAATGGCCCCGATGGCGGCGGCAAAACCCGACGCAAAGGTCAGGGCGGCGGCAGCCTGCTTGGCATCGGCGATGGCTTCTTCCAGCGCCTGATGGGGCCGCAGACTGCCACACACAAGGCGTGAAGCAGTGGCACCGGCACCATACCGCTGAATCCCCTCAATGAAGGCAGCCTCGATTTCCGGATCACGGGCGAGGCCGAGGTAATCGTTGGATGCAAAATTCATCAGGCGGCGTCCCTCCCGAGTGATCTGCACACCGGCTGGCGAGTCGAGCGGACGGAGGCTGCGAAGGAGGCCGCTGGCGGCGAGTTGGCGAAGGGCGGCGGCGGGAGTAATCAAGGCGGTGACGGCGTGGATACTAGGCAACAATCAGTTAGCCGCAGTGCCGGGGCGTTCGAGTGCCCAGCGGAGGAGCTTGGTGGAGTCCTTCCAGATGTTTGCGGTGTTGGACTTGAGGACGACGGTGATGGAGGAACGGCCGTTGAGAGAACCGGAGGAGACGAGGCAACGTCCGGCGGCGTTGGTGGTGCCGGTCTTCATGCCATCGCAGTAAGGAATGCTTTTGAGCAGGCGGTTGGTGTTTTCAATTTCACGGGTGCGACCATTGTTAAAGCGGAAGGTGAAACTTTTGGTGGCGGTGTAGGAGCGGAAAAGCGGGCTGCGGTAGGCGGCGCGGGCGGCAATGGCCATATCCCGCGCGGTCGAGTATTGGCCGTCCATGGGCAGACCGTTTGGATTGATGAAATTGGAATTGCGCATGCCGAGTGAGGCGGCCTTGCGGTTCATCATGGCGGCAAATCCCTCCTGACTGCCGCCGACATCGCGGGCCAAGGCGCGGGCCACATCGTTGGCACTTTTGACGACAAGAACCTTGAGCAAGTCCCGGCGGGTGTATTGCTCGCCGGGTTTCAGCTCGAGCTTGGTCGGCTCACAGGCGGTATCGGAGCCTTCAATGGTGACTGGCTTGTCAATGTTTCCGGCATCCAATATGCAGAGGGCGGTGATGATCTTCTGAGTGCTGGCAACCGCACGCGGGATGTCGGCATTTTTGGCATACAGCACCCGCCCGCTTTGGACATCGATGACTATGGCGCTCTCGCCGGCAATCGACGGCGGCGGCGTGGGCGGAATGTCAAGCGCAGTCACGGGTTGAAGAACCCGCGCCACGGGCGGCGCATCCGCTGGCGGACGCGGCGGCGGATTGCCCCCACATGACATGACCAGCGCGGCGGTAAAGCCAAGCGCAGCAAGGTGGACGCAAAACGGACGTGTCATGGGCGGGATGATTGCCATCCTGGCCTTGGCATCAAGCCAGGAATCCGGAAAGTTCATCACGGACCCTTTGGCGGGAGCAGGCTGCCGTCCATTCCTTCGCCGGGCTGCGGCAAATCCGGCTGGATGAAATCGGCCGGCGCCCGGCCCAGCGTGTCGCCATATTGCCGCTTGCGTTCGAATGCCAGCGCCCGGTCATGACCGAGCGGCAAGTCCCGCAAGTCCTCGTCACGCACCTTGACAATTTTGACCGGTGCGGGAAACAGGTCAGGGATTCCCAAGTTCGGAAATCTGGCCAAATGCGCGGCTTTGGAAGTCAGCGCTGCGGTGGACTTCTTCGCAAACTCCACAGTGCCACACGAGTCGAGCCCAAGTGGGACGGTGACAATCAAAGAAAACAGGAGTGTTCTGGACATGGCCATTTGAAAAAATGATTTACTTGGTAGGGTATCACACCACCTGTGCTTGTCCACATCCTTTTTCACATCCCTTGACGGCGCCGGCAGGGTGATAGGCTTAATCAGCCTCTATCAATGGAACTGCAAAGCTTTTCCAGTTTCAGCTCAACATCGGTGCGGATATTGTCATGTTAGCCCGGGTATGAATCCACTGCACCCTTGCGTGACGCTGAACTATATAATGACTGGCATTATGTTTGTATGTTTGAGTCACTAGGCAGTCAGCCAAACGCCCTGCCTGGCCGCTCATTTTCCGCTTTCCGGCTTTCCTCTGTGGCGATTCCTCTCTAACCTCCGCGACATGCGCAAGAACCTACTCTGTTTGTTTTTCGTTCTCACCCCACTGCATGCCGCCGAAGATCTCTTCCGCGAGCACTTTGCCGATCCGGCCACCCGGCCATTGGCTCTCCAAGAACTCATCCCCGGCACCCGCGACGCGTTTTTCTTCACCGCTCTCCACCATCAACTCGCCAGCCACGAGGCGGACTTCAAGAAATCCATCGCCGCCTGGCACGCTGCGGCCGAACGCAAAGCCGACCCGGTTTCCAGCGCCGGCCTTGCCACGCTCGAAAACCGCCAACGGCTACTTGACTATCAGACCCAGCCCAAGGCGGCCCTGGCAAAACTCATTGAGCGGCTCGACCTAACATTTGATGACGCCCGCCCAGATGCCGCCGCCGCCGCGGAAAACCTGCCCACCCGCCTTGATCCCGCACTGGTTTCCGCCGCCGCCTTCGATGCCGCCGCCATCAAGGCCTCACCCGACGCGCCCTACACCCAATTCAGCGGCGAACGCCTCATGCGCGACCTCGACCAAGTCAAGTCCTTCGATGACGCCAAAGTCCGGTGGTTCCTGCAACACCTCAAGGGCCAGCCCACACCCGGCATCCTGCCACTCATCGCCCGCGCGCTGGCCTTGAACCCTCCCGTCTCCTTCGGTGAACTCGAGTTCCACCGCCACCTCACGTCCGAGCAACTCGCCGCCCTCCTCAAACTCGCTCCGGCCCTCCTCAACGACGAGGTCTTCGCCACCACCTATCTAACAAAACTACGACCCGGCGCGGAGACCGACTTCGAGCGCGACCCCAAGGCCCATGCCTCACACCTGCTGCGCTGCCGCAACTTCGCACTAACCCTGCCGCCCGCACTGAATTCCCTCAAGGCCCACGTCCTGTTTCATCACCTCCGCCTCCAAGCCGAACTTGGCAACTACCCGAAAGACGATCTGCTTGCCTACCTCGCGCTCCCCCGCACCGCCCACCCGCTACTCCTCCATACTAACAAACCTGCGGCTGGCAGCTGCCCGGACCCTAAAAAATCCTTTGATGCCGCCACCGGTTGCTCGCCCGTCGGTGATGACGCGCCGCTCATTGGAACGCTCCTCAGCCACTTCCTCAGCCAGGCGGATTCCGCCAAAGACTTCGCCCCCTTCATCCAGAAATCCATCCTAACAGAAACCCAGGCGCGCGCCCGGCTGCTCGCCGGAGCCGACCCCGCCAGCTGGGGCGGTGCCATAGGTCCCGCCGCTTTCAAGCAACTGCAGCTAGAAACCCGCATCGGCTTCGCCCCCGGCGCGCCGCAAATGTTAGCCGCCACCGACGCCGTCAAGCTAACCCTCGACCTCAAGAACGCCCCCGAAGTCCTGCTCCGCATTTACGAGATCGACCTTCCCGCCCATCTTGCCCGTCATGGCCGCGAGCCGGACGTCGCCATCGATCTCGATGGCCTCGTCCCGCACCACCAGCGCCGCCTCACCTATCAGCAAGCCCCGATCCTGCTTCACCGCGAGACGATCGAACTGCCGGAACTCAGCGGCCCCGGCGTCTGGCTGGTCGATCTCGTCAGCGGCCAGGTCGCCGCCCGCGCCCTCATCCGCAAAGGCAGCCTCATTCCCTATCTGGAACGCACCGCCACCGCACAATCCCTCCGCGTCTTTGATGAAGCCGCCCAACCGGTTCCCGCCGCCACCCTCACCCTCGGCAGCGAGTCCTTCACCGCCGACGCCACGGGCCGCATCGCCATCCCCAACAAATCTAACAAAGAAACCACTGCCGGCCTGGTCAGCGCCGGCAAGCTGGCCACCCGCGTCACGCTCGCTCCGCGCCAGGACCATCCTGCGCTGAGCGTGCGCTTTCATCTCGACCGCGAGCAGCTCCTCGCCGATCAGGAAACCCAAGTTCATCTCCGCCTCAGCCTCACCAACCAGGGCTGCGCAATCCCGCTGGAGCGCTTGGAAAACCCGGCACTCATCCTCAAAGCCGGGCTTCTCGGCGATATCACCACCGAACGCGTCATCGCCGAAAACCTCAAACTCGCCCCCACCCTCAGCATTCCCTTCCAAGTCCCATCCGAGCTGCGCTCACTCACCCTCACCCTGCGCGGCACCTTCACCCCCGCCACCGGCGGCGAGCCGGTCAAACTCAGCGCCGACGCCACCTATCAAATCAACGGCGACCTGGAAAACGCCACCATCGCCAGCGCGTTTTTCGCACCCGTTGCCACCGGCTACCGCCTCGAACTCCGCGGCCGCAATGGCGAAGCCCTGCCGTCGCGCGCCGTCACCCTCAAGTGTGTAAAATCCGGCTATCAACCCGCCATCACCGTATATGCCCGCACCGATGCCCATGGGCGCATCGACCTCGGCAACCTCGATACCATCGCCTATCTAACAGCATCCGGCACCGGCATCGCGGAGAGCAAGCTCAACTGCCACCCGCGCCGCCTCGAATGCGCCCCGTATCTCCAAGTCCTCGCCAACACGCAGATTCACCTGCCACTGGCCACTCCGGCCGCCGCATCCGATCCCATCAACGTTTCCCTGTGGGAAACCCTCGACGACAAACCCATTCGCGACCACTTCGACAAGCTCACCATCGCCGATGGCCAAATCACCATCCGTAACCTGCCAGCCGGCGATTTCCTGCTCCGCCAAAACTCCGCCAGCACCCAAATCCGCAGCTCTTCCGGTGTTGATTTGGACGGTCTCCTCATCGCCCCCACCCGCATCATGCCTCGCCTCTGCCCGCCCAATCCCACCATCGCCAAAGCCACCGCCAATAACGGCCAAATCAGCCTTCAACTCCGCGACTTTGGTCCAGCCACCCGTGTCTCCCTCATCGGCAAACGTTATCAACATTCGGATTGGTCGCCAGGATCAGCCGCCTTGCCCTTCGCTCCCGCCTTGCCTGACAATCTAACCACAGGCTTCCATACCTGCGGCTATCTAACAGACCGCCGCCTCGGCGATGAAATGCGCTACATCCTCGACCGCCGCGCCGCCCTCACCTATCCCGGTTCCCTGCTGCCCCGGCCCGGCCTCCTCCTCAACCGCTGGACCCCCGACACCATCGTGGAAACCCTCCCACCCCTCGATGATGGCGGTGAAGGCGCCTCAAGAGGCAATGGGACTTTCGGCGCCAGCCTCAAACGAAACCCCGAAAAAAACCCCGGCACTAACATATCATCCAGTGCCTCCGTCTGTGATTTTCTCGGTTCCCAGGCCGTCATTCGCTTTGATCTTGCGCCGCTGGCTGATGGCTCGCTGAGCCTGCCGCTCGCCGACTTCGGCGCCTGCCAGTTCATTGAAATCATCGCCGCCGACGGCTTTGCCAGCGACACCTGTCAGTTGCCGCTGCCCGCCAGCGAAACGCCGCTGCGCGACCGCCGTATCGCCAGGCCGCTTGATCCCGCCGTCCATTTTCTCGCCACCCGCAACTCCACCATCCTCACCCAGGGCCAGCAGGCCACCATCGAAAACCTCATCGATGCCGATTGGCGTGCCTTCACCACCCTCAGCGATGCCCACCAACTGCTCCACGGCTTCACCGCCAGTGATGTGCTGCGCGAGTTCACCTTCCTCACCACCTGGCCCGATCTAGCGGAAGAGCAAAAGCTCGACCTGCTGGCCAAGCATGCCTGCCACGAACTCCACCTCTTCATCGCCCGCAAGGACACGCCCTTCTTCGAGAAACACGTCAAGCCGCTCCTCGCCGCCAAGCTCGAACCCCGGTTCATCGACGACCTCCTGCTCGGCCGGGACCTCACACCCTATCTGCGTCCCTATGCCTGGCAGCGCCTCAACGCCGCGGAAAAGGCCCTGCTTGCCCAAGCCGTTCCCGCCGCCCGCGTGGCCATCGTCACCGAACTCAAACTCCGCTGGCAAACCGAAGCCCCCGCCCCAGAAACCGCAACCACCCTCTTCACACAAACCCTCGGCGGCAGCGACCTGTCTAGCAAAGACAGCCTCGTCACCGCCAGCCGCAACCTCCAAAAGGCCGGGGGATACGATAGCGACGGTGCCGGACTGTCTTCCGGCATAAACTATATCAATGAGAAACTCCGCCGCATCATCCTGCCTGACATCGCGTTTGATGACATCACCGTGGAAGAGGCCGTGGATTTCCTGCGCCTGCGCGCCGCGGAACTCGACACCTTGGAAACCGACACAAAACTCAAGGGCATGAATTTTGTCATCCGCAAACCTAACACATCAGGCGACGGTGCCGCCGCGGGCGCTGCCGCTGAGGGCGGCGGACTGGCCGCAAGCTCCAGCCCTGGAGCCCTCCGCATCAAGTCGCTCCGCCTCAGCAACATCCCCATCGGGCAGGCCCTCAAATACATCTGCGATGCCACCAAGCTCCGCTACAAGGTCGATGACTACGCCGTCACCCTCGTGCCCATGACCGAGACCGCCAGTGACACCGCCACCCGCACGTTCCGCGTGCATCCCGGGTTCATCGACATGCTGCAATCATCTGCCAGTGGAGATGCCGCGGGGGCCGATCCCTTTGCCGATGCCGCTGATACCAGCGGAGCCAAGGCACTAAGGCCCCGCAAGCCCATCATCGAAGTGCTCAAACAGGCAGGCGTCATGTTTGGCGATGGCAGTTCCGCCACCCTCAATCCAGAAGAAGGGCTACTGCTCGTCACCAACACCGCCGGCGAGTTGGACAAAATCGAGCAACTGACCAGCAGCATGTGCAGTGGCCCCCCACCTGCCCCAGGCACGCAGGACACGGCCCGCGGATTCAAAGACGGCGGTGTCCTTCCTCCCGTGGGATACGAGGAGGAGCAAAATGCCGCCGACCCGTTTGCCGGCTCCGGCACCGCCATACGGCGCAAGCCCGGTCGCCCGCCCGTCCTGCCCGACCTCAGCCATCTCTATGTCGAGGCCAACTACTACAGATACCGTGGCAAAACCGATGAATCCCTTATCGCCCTTAACCGCTTCTGGCTCGACCTCGCCGCATGGGATGGCAAGGGCCCGTTTCTCTCGCCACATTTCAACGCCTGCAAGAGCAATGCCAACGAGGCCCTGATGTGCCTTGCTTTGTTAGATCTGCCCTTCAAGGCGCAGCGTCCGGAGGTCAGCGTCGAGGGCAGCACCATGCGGGTCAAGGCCCGCGAGCCGATGCTGTTGTTTTACAAGGACACCCGCCGCAGCGATCAGGTGGCGGCAGAGTCGCCGTTGCTGGTGCGCGAGTCGTTCTGTCCCCTCGATGAGCCCTATCGCACAGTGGATGGCAGCAAGATTGAAAACCCCATCAGCGGGGATTTTCAACCCGGCGTGGCCTACTCGGCCTCGCTCATTGTCACCAACCCGACCGGTGTCGAACGCCAACTCGATGTGCTCGCCCAAATCCCCGCCGGGGCCATTCCGCTCTCCGGCCAACCCGCCACCCTGGCCACCACCCGCAAGGTCGATCCCTATGGCGTGCTCACTCTGGACCTCGCCTTCTATTTCCCCGCCGCCGGCGAGTTTCCGGTCTATCCGATGCACGTCACGGAAAATGGCGTCACCCTCGCCCACAGCGGCCAGCGCATCTTGCACGTCACCAGCCAACCCGCCCCTGAAGACGCCGCCGCATGGAGCGTACTCGCACGCGATGGCACCCCCGAGGCGGTCCTCAAACGCCTCCGCTCGGAAAATCTAACAACCATTGATCTCACCGCCATTCTTTGGCGGCTTGCCGACCGCGGGTTTTACCTCAAGGTCGCGCAATGCCTGCGCGAGCGCTTGTATTTCTCACCGGATGTGAGTGCCTATGCCTTCCATCACAATGATCCGGAGACCATCCGCACCTATCTTGAAAACTCGCAAGCCGTCACCGCGCTCGGCCCCTGGCTCGACAGCCCGCTGCTGACCGTGCGCCCGCGCATCCATCACGATTGGGAAACGCTCGAGTTCGACCCCCTCATCAATCCCCGCGCCCATGCCTTTGGCGGCAACCCCCGCCTCACCCATGACACCGCCCTCCGTCACTATCAGGCATTCCTGGACCAACTCGCCTGGAAACCCGCCCTCGATGCCAATGATCAACTCACCCTAACGGTTTTCCTGCTGTTGCAGGACCGCATCGGGGAAGCGCTCGCCCGCTTCGCGAAAATCGATGCCGCCAAGTTGTCCTCCCGCCTTCACTATGATTACCTCCACGCGGTCGTGT
>JBILFE010000449.1:0-3928 GCA_044351705.1 Luteolibacter sp.
TGCTTGGCGGGCTACACTAGACTCCTTGAGTCGCAGTGGGTTTTCCGCCGTCTTCTGTCTCAGCCGCCGCCCTGCCTTTTGTGTGGGTGCTTCATGGGAAACTCCTGCGCTCAGATCTGCTTCCGCTTCCCCGGCTTCTTACCCTCGCTCGCCAGCGGCGCGGTGAGCTTCTCATAGAGCGCGAAGAGGTATTCGACGCGTTGGCGGTCCGACTGGAAAGGCTCGGGCCGGTAGCACTTCTCAACGGCGCGGTCGAGCTGCTCGTGGGCCTTCGCCAGCTTGGGCGGCATCGAGATGGGATCGTAAAGGTCGGCCAGGGTGGCACCGGAAAATTGCTCGCGGGCATCCAACACCGCCTGCGCCGCTTCCTCCACTTTGGCATGTTGGATGTCAGTCGCATCTTGCGGCCAGGGGAAGTTGTTATAGACGACCTTGGATGAATATCGAAAATCTGACTTCAATCGTCCGGTCACAGTAGCCGTCCAAGCCATGTGCATGGCGGAGGCGAGAATTCCAAACTGATAGGCATCGGCATCCGGGACCATCTGGATGTCATTGGCGGCAATCACCTCGGCAGACAGGTAAGCAATAGGAATGTAACGGCGATTTTCAGATGATGTCCGTGGGAACGCCAAGTAGCGTCCGTGGTCAGGTTGTCTATCTTCAGTGAAGAGAGAGGCAGTCGCGGATTTGGCGCGTGTTGCTGCCTTGGTACTGGCGAGCCGGAAGTCCCTGACGGCTTGGACGCGCTTCATGATCGGCTGAATCTTGCGTAAAACATCCGGCCCACATTTGGCGAGCCACAAACAATAGCGACTGTGCCCGTTGATCAAGCCTTCCGCACCAAGATACTCTCTAACATAAGGAGCAGTCTCGGGATAAATCCTTGTTAATTCGTCCCGCTCATCAGCAGATAGGATAAGGTTGCCACCATCTGCCGGAATACTGCCGTTCACCATGTTGCACGGGGCCGAGAGCGGTTCAGTGCGGGGAGGGATGGCCACGTCGTTCCCATCGATGAGATAACAGTTGATCCGGGAAACCTTCACCGGTTGCGGATCGGCTTTGAGCGTCGGGTAATCAAACAGAGTCTTATCAGGAACATCCTCCAAGCCAAAGCCGATAATCACACAGTGAACATGGGCTTTGCCACGGGCCTCGCTTTCCCACTGGAAGGTGCGATGCGCGAAATGAATCTTCAGTCCGGCGGCAAACAACCCGGGCCATAGAGCAGCCACTTGTTCTCCTTGCGTGATTGAATTGGTGGACACAAAGGCGCAACGGACTGTTGGATTCCCCAGACAGTAATTGACCGCGAGACGATACCAGCCCCCAACAAAGTCGATCACTCCGGCCAATTTTCCTCCGAAGACGCTTTGAACATCGGCTTTTTGCTCAGGCGTCAGAAGTTTTGATCCCACAAACGGCGGGTTCCCTAACACATAGTTGCATTGCTCGGGCGGCAGGATGCTTTTCCAATCGATCCGCAGGGCATTGGCACAAACGATATGCGGGGATTTTTTGAGGGGGATGCGGCGGAAGAGTTGGCCGAAGGCTTCTGACAGGGCGATGTTGGCTTGGTGGTCAACGAGCCAGAGGGCGACCTCGGCGATGCGGGTGGGGAACTCCTCGATCTCGATGCCGTGCATTTGATCGACGTCGATCATGGACAGGCTGTAAACATCATCCGCGGAAAACTGCTGCTGGCCGGAGTGCAGTTCGAGCAGGATTTCCAGTTCGAGGGAGCGGAGTTCGCGGTAGGTGATGACGAGGAAGTTGCCGCAGCCGCAGGCGGGATCGAGAAAGCGCAGCGAGCCGAGTTGGATTTGGAGGGCTTCGAGGCGGGCGGTGCGGCGGGTGGATTTATCGGCCTTGGCGGCGGCGAACTCGGCGCGAAGGGCGTCGAGGAAAAGCGGGCGGGTGAGTTTGAGAATGTCCTTTTCCGAGGTGTAGTGAGCACCGATCCGGCGGCGCTCGGCGGAGTCCATCACACCCTGGAAGAGCGAACCGAAGACGGCGGGCGAGATGCGCGCCCACTCGAAGCAACACGCGGCGAGGAGTTGCCGGCGCATGCCTGCGTTGAAATCGGCAAAGGCGATGCGCTCGGCGAAGAGGGCGCCGTTGACGTAGGGGAAGGCGGCGAGGTCTTCATCGAGATTGGCTTGGCGTTGATCCTCGGGGGTGTTGAGCACATCAAACAGACGGGCGAGCTTGGGCCCGGTGTCCGATCCGTCGGCGGCTGTACGGTTTTCCAGGAACAGCTTGAAGTCTTGCTGGTTGAAAATGCCGGTGTCGTCGGCAAACAGGCAGAACAGAATCCGGACTAACAAAACGCGCAGGTCGTGGCCGGAGAAGCCACCCGCACGCAGGGCATCGTGGAGGCGGGCCATGAGTTCGGCGGCCTCGATATTGGCGGGATCCTCGGGATCGAGCTTGTGTTGCTTGTAGCCGGGGATGAAGGCGAAGCGGCGGATGTGCTTGTGGAGATCGGCCAAGGGAAATTCGATAGAGGCCGGCAGGCGTTGGAGCAGCGGCGATGCGGGGTCCTGCTCCGGCTCCAGGTCATGGAGGGCGATGCGCTCGAAATCCGAGACGATGAGCCAGCGCGGGGCCTCCTTTGCGCGTCCGGAGTCGATCAGTCCACGGACGTAATCCATGCCCTGGGCATGAGCTTTGTCGAGGTCCTGGCCGGCGGACTTGTGTTCCACAAGGACGCGGCCCGGCCAGAACAGATCAATATAGCCCCAGCTTCCCGAGAGTTTTTTCACCGGCTCCTCGAACGAGGACACGGCCCGGCGCTTGATGCCGAAGACCTCGAAGAATTCATTCCAGAAGGTCTGGCGCTCGGATTTCTCGGAAGTGGTGCCCTTCCAATCGCGGGAGAATGCGATGGCGCGGTGGCGGATTTCGTTCCATGAGAGCATGAGGAGGCAGCGAGTGGGGCTGACAGTCTGCTTAGCAGGAACCATTGATCAGCGCCAGACCTATTACCTGTCTGCGGCGGCAAGCGTCCGCAGCGGAAGAAAGAGTTTCGGGGGACAACCCTGGAAGGGAATGAAGCCAAATTTCCGGTAGAATGCGCTCGCGGGTCGATCTTTGGCTTCCACCACCACCAACGCGGATGGCACTTCGCTAGCACTTGCTAGAATGCGTTTCAACGCATCGGCCAGCAGGAGTCCTCCCACCCCTGGATCAGCGACATCCCGAGCCTGTCTATCAATCAGGGTTGCGGGGGGTGGTCGGGTATCGCGGGAGTTTGCGCATCTCTCCTTCGGGAAGCCCGGTCGTGCGTACGGCGAATGACGCAAGCGTGTAGTAGCCACGAGCGATGGTTGTGTTGATGGCGTGGCGGATATCCGGGAACGAAGAGCATCACTTCGCGCTTCCTTCGACAAGGTCTTGACTATAGAGTTTCGTCTTTTCCGCCCTCCGGTCCTCGCATCTGCCTTTCTCAATGGCCTTCACCACAAGGGCAATTTCTAAGCAATGGCGACACATGAAACCGCATCCGAATCCCGCAAGCGCAGGCTGTTGCGTGCGTGCGGGTGGCTTGTCGTGCCGCTCCTCATCGCCTGCGCGTGGTCCGGTTGGCGCGAATACGACCATCGTGCTGCCGTGCGCGAGGCGCGTGCGGCGGGGTTCGAGTGGCGGGAGGTGACCGCCTCCGCTGTCATCCGCAAGGACTGGCGCGCGGCCTTTCGCCAGGAAACCTGGAGCGGGCGCTTGCGTGAACTCGACCTCGGAAAAGTCCCCACCCTGCTAAATGTGGATGCCCTCAAAGAACTTCCCAGCCTGCAAAGCCTCGACCTCACCGGTTGCGACACCATCCCTCTGCCTGCCCTCCACGACCTCCGCAGAGCCCGGCCAAGCATCCAAATCCAAATGCCCAACCGGTATTTCGAGGCGTACCCGTTAAAAAAATCCCCGT
>JBILFE010000448.1:0-3928 GCA_044351705.1 Luteolibacter sp.
TGCTGAGAACGTCCAGACTGAAGGCACCATCGAAGTGATGAAGAGCGAGACGGAAATGATCACCCGTCAGGAATCCTTCTTCACCAAGACCCGCATCAACTCCATTTACCCGAACTGGGGATTCGTCACTCTCGGCGCGGGCCATCTCGCCGGGGTGGTTACCGGTTCCACCCTTGAAATCGTCCGCAATAGTGAGGCCGTCGCCAAATTGCTGGTCACCGCAGTGGAACGCAGCACCGCCTCAGCCAGCATCATCCCGGATTCCGTTGTCGAGGGCACGGTATTGATGGTCGGTGACCAAGTCCGTCCCGTCCACAAAGCCCCCAAAACCCCCGCCAAACCCGCTAAACCCGCACCCCTTTCGGACGATAAACCCGCCGCCGATCCCAAACCGGCCACCCCCCCGGCCGAGGGCCTGACCGCCGATCCCATCGCGGAACCGGATGCCAAGCCAGCCACTGAAACCAAGCCGGCAGAAGAAACCAAGCCGGCAGAAGAAACCAAGCCGGCAGAAGAAACCAAGCCGGCAGAAGAAGCCACGCCGGCAGCGACACCCGAGACCAACTGATTGCCGCCTCCTCCAAGCCCCTTCGCCAGGAACCCTCATGAAAGCCATTCTATACATCCTCGCCATCCTCACCACCTGCGGTGCCGCTTATTTCTCATTCGATCACTCGGAGAAGTTCAAGACCGAGCAAACCAAACGCTACTTGGCCATCGATACCAACATCAAGGTCACCGCCAACGCCGAAGGCACCGAACAGGAACTCAAAGAGGAACAGGCCGTCCTCAAAACCGCCCGCGACCAGCGCGAGGAAACCACCCAAAGCATCGCCGCCCTCAAGTCCAATGAAATCGGCCTCAAACGCCAACTCGGTGAACTCGATGGCACCCTCGAAGAACAAAATCAAGAATTGGCCGCACTGGAGAAGACCCTCGAGGAAATCAAACTCGTCCTCAAGGAACTCGGCGACGACGTGACGCTCGACAATATCTCGGATAAAATCAATAAGATCACCGAGGATAAGAAAAACCTTGAACGTGTCCTGGAAGAAAAAGAAACCTTGGTCTCAGCCGCGGAAAAACGACTCGCCGGCAACAAGGCCGAATCCAACCGCCTCACCGATAAGAAGCTGGAACGCAATGTGCGCATCGACCACAATGCGATGGAAGCCCTCATCACCCGCGTTAATCAAGACTGGGGCTTTGTGGTCATCGGGGCCGGATCCAAAACCGGTTTCACGCCCCAAACCTCGTTGTTGGTCAAACGCGATGGCCGCCTCATTGGCCGCGTCCGCCCGTCCGCGATTGAGTCCACTCAAACCATCGCTGATATCGATTTGGAAAGCCTGGCCGCCGGCGTCCGCCTCCAACCGGGCGACCGCGTCATCCTCGCCAAACCGGAAAGCAACTAGACCACCCGCCGATTTCTCCACCCACCAGCTCCGCAGGCTTGCATCCTCCGGAGCTGGTCTTATCATAAGCCCATGCGTCGATCCCTTTTGCTGCTCACTTCCGCCGCCATTGCATGTACGTCGATGACCTCTTGCAACCAGCAGGAACCCGAAATAAAGCCCGTGCCGCCGGTTTCTAACAATAGTAAAATCCCCTGGAACTCACAGGGTCCCACCGCCGGCCAGGGCCAGTTTGGCATGCTCCAGCAGAACCAATACCGGCGTTGATGCCCGGCTTCAATCGCGGTGATAGGGAAACCCCGCCCGCAACGCCGCCACCCGGTAGAGCTGCTCCAGCAAAACGACCAGCGCCAGTTCGTGCTGCAGCGTGAGTGGCGACAGCGCGAGCACCCACTCGCAGGCGTCGCGCAACCCGGCACTGTGGCCATCCGCCGCCCCGATCAAAAACGCCAGCGTCTTGACCTCTCCCCGGCCCTCCACACTTTGCATTTTTTCCGCGAAACGGCGCGTGCTCAAGCCCTCACCCCGCTCGTCCAGCGCCACCCGCATGCATCCTTGCGAGCGCTCTAACAAGCGAGCGGAAACCTCCGTGCTGGAACCCGCCTTGATGGTCATCAGCTCATAGCTGCCCAAACGCGACAGTCGCTTCAAATACTCATCCACCCCGGCCCTGGCATAGCCAAGAGCGGGCTTTCCGGCAACGATGATACGGACATGCATAAGGCGCGGGCAATCAGGTGGACACCCACCACGGTCGCTTGGCGGGGGTGATGTGCGGCGGATTCAGATAGATCGGCTGCGGCGCGCTGCCGGCCCAAGCCGCTTGGGTCGCCGCATCCGCCAGACACCAGGCCCGCCAGAGTCGCTCGGCTGATGGAAATTGCTGCTGCACCCGTGCGGCCAACGCGTCAGGCAAGGGAAACCGCACGGGTTCTTCAAAGGTAATGACCGCCAGGCCCTGCGCCACGGCGGCGGCCACTGCCTCGCAGAGTCCGGCGGCATCGGTGAGTCCGGGTGGCGCCACCATCCGGCTGGCGGCAACTTGCGCGCTCCAATAGCTCCCGCGGCGCGCATCCCCCATGGCCAGGCACGGCGCACCGTCCGCAGCCGCCGGCACGGCCAGGATCGAAGCCACCGCCACGACCTGACAAGCATTGGCAATGGCGACGCCTTGGGCCGCGGCAATTCCCACCCGTGTGCCGCTGTAGCTGCCCGGCCCGCTGCCGACTAACACCCGTGCGATACTTCCGCCGGCGCTCGACTCCAACAACTCAGCCAAGGGCCCAAACAGCCGCGCATTGTGGTTGCGATCACTGAAAAACTCCCGCACTAACAAGCTGCCATCGGCCCCGGCAAGGGCCAGCGAGGCATGCGGGCTGGAGGTTTCCAGAATCAGGGTGAACACACCGGGCATGGCCAAGCGTAGTGCCAGCGGCACCGCCGGCGCAAGGACAATGGCAATGCGGACTCGCGCCCGTTTCAGATTCGCCCTTGCACGCGCTGCTCCAAAACGCTTTGTTTGGTCCTGTCCGCTGGTTCTTGCCATCCAACATCCATCTCCATCCGCCCCAATGCCGCCCCACGCATCATCCCTTGTCGCCCTTGTCTGCGCCTGCACGTTGGCCGCTTGCATCGCGCCCAAGGCCATCGTGGTTAAGGAGCCGGCGCCCATCACCCAAAACGCGGATATGGCCATAGTCAATGCCACGCCAAATCCAACGCCCGATGACGGCTTTAGAACCGGCGAATTACTGGTGCTGCCCAAAGAAACCGAATACCGCCCGACCCGGCCCGCCATGCCCAACCCGGACACAACTTCCGGCACCGTGATCGTCAACCCACCCAATGCCAAACCCGAGCGCAAAAAAAACGATTAGAAATGGCCATTACCCGGCATCTATCGATGCACGGCATGCGCCCCCATTTCCCGGCACCCGCCCCCTTGCCTCCCGCATCTTCTCATATTCTTCAGTCCACATGGATGTCCGCACCGTCACTTGTTTCGCCTGGTCGCTCCTGCTGGTAGTGGGATGCCACAAGGAAAACGCCGTCACCATCACCGAAACCCGCCCGCTTTCCACGCGCGATGGCAACCTTCAATTGTTTGCCACCAGCGATGCACGCTTCCGCAATGCCAAGCCCAGCCCGGTCACCGGCGATACGCCCAAGGGCTGGGGCGCCATACCTACCACGGAATCCCGCACGCTCAACTTCCGCTTCGGCCCGAGCGGCACCGGTGATGTCTGGGTTTCAATCACCACCGGCACCGTGGCGGATCACGTCAACCGCTGGCGCCACCAGTTCGGGGCTCAGCCGCTGGATGCCGCCGCCATCAAATCCCTGCGTCGCATCCCCATCCTCAACACCACCGGTGTGTGGCTGCAGGTTCAAGGCGATTACACCGACGTCACGGGAGCCGCACCCAAGACCGGATACGGCATGGCCGGAGTCATCACCGAGTTTCAAGGACACATCCTCTCGGTGATCATGCTGGCACCTGCGGCCGAAGTCCG
>JBILFE010000450.1:0-3918 GCA_044351705.1 Luteolibacter sp.
CGCCGCCTCCACCATGCACCACTCGGACACAATGGCATTGATCGGCGTCGTTCATGAGAGGTTGAAGGGTGGCAGGTTCGGCGACACGGATTCGGAGCGCGCCGCAGCGACCTTCATCACCCCACCGGCAGAGACCGGATCATTCAATCTGTTGGCATCTCAAGGGTCCGTCATTGCCGGTTTGAGTGCTTTGTTCGCCGCCATCTTGCTCGCGCTGCTGGGATATTGCGCGGTGATTTCGTGCGTGCCGGAAAACCACACCCAACAACTATCTAACAAACCAACCCTGGTCGTGCCAAGTCACTCCAAGCACCATGGAAATCTTGATTATCGATGACGAGCGCATCTGCCGCTCGCTATTGACCCGCGTGCTGGCAAAGGGTGGTCACGACGTGGTGGAAACCGTCAACGGGGCCGAGGCATGGCAGGTGCTTCAACAGCCAAACGCTCCCCGCTTGGTCATTCTCGACTGGATGATGCCGGAAATGGATGGCTTGGAGGTCCTGCGGCGGGTCCGCAGCCAGCCCACCAACTGTCCGCCCTACATCGTCATGCTCACCTCGCGCGGTGCCAATGCCGACATCGTCACCGGGCTGAGTGCCGGTGCCAACGACTATCTAACCAAGCCGGCGGAGCCCGCCGAACTCCTCGCCCGGGTGGAGGTCGGGCGGCGGACCATCGACATGCAACTGCGCTATTGCCGGCGGCTGGAACGTGCCCAAATCGTCCGCGTGGATACCGGCCGGCACCTTGCCAAGCATACTAACATGGTGGAACTTCGGGTCTGCCGCCGGATCGAGTCCCTGGCATGCTCGCAATGACGGAACCCAACGCCACCAATGTTGACTTGCAGACCCGGGTGACGGATGGCAGTTTCCGCGAGGACCTGTTTTACCGCCTCAATGTCGTTGAACTGCGCTTGCCGCCCTTGCGCGAGCGCGTCGAGGGCCTGCCCGATCTGGTGCGCTCGATTCTGGTGCGCATCGCCCGCAAACGGGGCAGCGCCCCCTGCCATGTCACCGCCGCAGCCCTGCAATAGCTGACCAGCCACCCGTGGCCTGGCAACATCCGCCAACTTGAGAATGTGTTGGAACGGGCGACGGCCTTTGCCACCGCGGAGCAACTCGACGAGCGCGACATCGACCCATTGCTCGAATGCCGTGAGTCCATGTGAAAATTGGCGGCGGGCAGAACCGCAGCGCAGCGCAGATAGCCCAACTGGCTGTCTTCAAATACTTGGGCAATGCCCGCGCCACTGTGGTCCGGGCATTCCGCCCGGATCCAAGCGGACTCATTTAGTTTCCCTAAACACGGCCGCTTTCCAGCACACTTCAGGATGTCTGAGGCTTGGATTTTCCAGCAATATTCAAATCACAACGCGATCAATTATTAATTTTAATCGACACGATCATAGACATACCTCAAATACTCAACTTGCCATGGAGCCTCTGTACTCGTTAGAATGTGTCGTTTGTCGCTCGTGATCCCGATGATGGTTCTTTGGTGTGGATTGAAGGTCCCGCCGTTCTTCCAATAGGCCAAATATCTCCAATCGCCGGCATTCTCCAAGAATTCCCATGTGAAGTCTTCTTGCGTGATCAACTTTGTCTTTGAAGAAATGCGACTGACCCCCGTGCCATTTTTCCTGAACAGGAGACTCCACCGCACATCCCCATTCATGTAATCGCCTTTTCGGTGCCACATGCCGACAATGGCATCCCTGGGAGCATCATAGGCGAAGTCGACGCTCGTGCCGTCATCCCTTGTATAAGTGGTGCAAGCGATTTGCAACAGGCAGGTCAAGGCGACGCATGCGGCTGTGACGCGCCGTGTGCGGGTGATCCTGCGTTTGGGCTCTTGGCTTGGGATTGGCGGATTCATGAGTGGGGGTCCAACATCATCACCGGCCCTCCAGCGCCTTGGCGCGGCGCATGAATTCCTCGGCGGACATCTCGCCGCTGCCACTGGTTTTTTTGGCTGGGGTGGAGGCGGGTTGGGGTGAGGGTTTGGTGGTTTGGAGCGATGTCCTGGCGGGTTGGGGTGATGTTTTGCGGGGTTCCGGGGTGTCCACCGGCACCGGGCTGCGCTTTGGCGGCGGCGGGTCGGATGAAACTTGTTGGGGAACCATGGGAGCGATGCCGGACAAGCCGAGAGAGGCCATGAACCCATCATTGAGTCGGCCGGTCTGAGGTAGGGAGCGCGCCATTTCCCAGTTGCTGATGGAGCGTTGGAAGCCGGGCCAGGAACCCCATCGAGAGATCCCGCATAGTAACCACCGGCCTTGAGTTTTTCCTGCACCATGCGCAGGATTTGCTTTTTGGAATAGTCGCTGTAGGTGCTGTAGCTCGATCCCTGATAGAGTTGGTCCGTGCCAAAATACCCGCAGGCCGGCAGAACCACCGGTTGGCTGGAGGGTGGCTGGCTGATAGATGCCCCCCCCGCTGGCACCCCCTGCGGTGCGGGCGGGGTGCCGGTGGCGGTGACCCTGAACGAGAAACTGCCGTAGAACTTGGTGTTATACCAGGGTTCCTGTTAGCCGTCGGTGCTTTTGACCACCCGCGCCCCCACGTTTTTGAAGACCTTTTCGAAGTCAACGTCGGGATGGCCGAGTTCCTCAACCAGGGCGGCGGCATACGGGCTGTTCTTGCCGTCGCCGTCCTCCGCGGTTTTGCTAGGGCTGGTGGCATACGCGATGAACATCCCCTGCGGCATGTCCGAGGGCATGACCAGACCGCCACCCAGCGCGCGGGTGCCGCGCCAACTGCGGCTGAAGGGATTGTTGCGGCAGCAGTCGAGCACGAAGATGTTGAGCTTGCTCTTGGTTTCCGCCAAGGCTCTGACCACCGTGTCCATGGCCGGCGTCTCATCGGGCACTTCGTATTCCGCGGCCATGTTGGCATCGACCGGCACGAGGTAGTTCTGCTCCTTGATCTGCACGCCGTGTCCGGCGTAATAGACCATGGCGACGCCCCCCTCCGGCACTTGGCCCGCGAACTCGCGCAACGCGGATTTCATGCCCTTGTTGTCGGAGTCGGTACGCTCGATGACGATGAAACCCATCGTCCGCAACTTGCGGCAATGGCCGCGGCATCATTCTTTGGATTGACCAGGGGAGGGGCGTGTTTATACGCGCTGTTGCCGATGACCAGCGCGTGGCGCGGTTCGGCGGGAACTTGCACGACTCCCGCGAACACGAGTGTTGCCCGAATCAACGAATGGCTCCAATGAAAATACCGCATGCACACTCTCGGTGACTTGGGTCTGGCCGGCGTCCAGCGCGAGCATGAAATCGTAAAGGGCATCCGCCGCAGGCAATGTCAAAATGCCCTTGGCAACCTTGTCGTCCTTGCTCCATTTGTTAGGAAACAACAGGGCCGTGCTGCCACCCGCACTCACCCCATAGAGCCGGAGGTATCTGTCCATGGGGATTTCGATGGTCACCTTCATGACATCCCCGTGCGCGTAAACACGCTTGTCCGAAGAGACCCGCAGCACCGGTTTGTCCACTGCGGATGTGGCAACGGCTTGGGTTGCCACGGCCGCAGGTGCGGGAGAAGCAGGTGACGTGTCATTGGCCATGTCCGCACCCCGCGCACCCGGCACAACAGCCACCCATAGCAAAACTGTCAGGGCCACCGCAGTGTGAGCCGTCCTGCGGGCAGGTCGGCGTGATGATTGGAGCCTCCCGGCGGAATCCACGTTGAGCCATCCGGTCGACAGTTGGACGGGCTTGGTGGCGGCGAGCATGTTCATCACAAATTCGTCGGTTGCTTCAGACTGTGGCTTGACAATTCTTTGTTAGGTCAAACGCCCTTCATTGGCAAGCACATTTTAGGGAAGACAGCGCGTCCCGCCAGTCTGCCGATAAAACGACAGGCTGGAAGCCCGTCGACCCTGACAGGAGGGACGCCTGTCCTC
>JBILFE010000451.1:0-3899 GCA_044351705.1 Luteolibacter sp.
CGGTCCACACGAACTCACCCGCCACCCATGGCGCGTTCTTGATGAACAACAAACTTTCCTCGGCCGTGCAGCCCCAGTTGGGCCGGTCCAGATCATAGGAAACGCATTGGTTGTTAGGCCGCATGTTCATGTTCACCTTGCCCTCCGGCGTGAGTTCCAGCCCATATTCGCCGCGCGTGCTGAGTGCCGAGGAGGTCTCGGCTGCCACCAGCAACTTGCCCTTCTGTGCCTGGTATTGGTCGGTGAAATAATTCATGCCGATCACATCCAGCGCCTTGACAAAACCGTTGGCCAACGCCGGGCCCATCTTGTTGACGCCGGAGGTGACCAAGCGGGTCGGGTCTTCGCGGCGGGTGATGTCCGCCAAGCGCTTGGCCATCTCACCGCCTTGAGGCGCCCCCTGCTCCTTGATTTCATTGCCGATGCTCCACAGGATCACGCTCGGGTGGTTGCGGTCACGACGAATCATGCTCACCAAATCCCGCTCGCTCCATTCCTCGAAAAACCGCTTGTAACCAAATTTCATCCCGCTCTTCGGAATGATCCATTCGTCGAAAATCTCATCCATCACCAGCATGCCCATCTTGTCGCACAGATCCAACAACTCGGGAGTTGGCGGGTTGTGGCTGGTGCGGATCGCATTGCAGCCCATCGCCTTGAGGATTTCGAGTTGGCGCTCGATGCCACGCCGATACACGGCCGCACCGAGGCAGCCGAGGTCATGATGCTGGCACACGCCCTTGATTTGCACGCGCTTGCCATTGAGCAAAAATCCATTGTCAGCGGTAAACTCGATGGTGCGAATCCCCAGCGGCGTGGTGTAACGGTCGACCAGGCGCTCGCCAATGCGCAGTTCGGACACCACTTGATAGAGATAGGGATCCTCGGTGGACCAACGCCGCGGGCCAGTCACCTTGAGGGACTGGGTGAACTCAGCGCCGGCACCCGCGGCGATGGACTCGCTGGACTGATGTTCGGCCACCTTCTTGCCGTCGGCATCAACGAGCGTCGTGGTCAAGGTCGCCTTGGCGCCATCCTTGCCATCGTTGCGCACCTGGGTGCGGACTTTGACCGTGGCGGCCCCCTCGGACACCTCCGGGGTGGTGACATAGGTGCCCCATGGCGCGACATGCACCGGATCGGTTAGAGTGAGCCACACGTGGCGGTAGATGCCGGCGCCCGAATACCAGCGCGAGCAGGGTTGTTGGACGTTGACCCGAACCGCCAGCACGTTGCCGTCCGGCTTCAGATGGGGCGTTAGATCAAACTGGAAGCTGGTGTAACCATACGGTTGTTTGCCGAGCGACACACCATTGAGCCAGACCTCGCTGTCCATGTAGATGCCGTCAAACTGAATGCCGACGCGCTTGCCTGCACTTCCAGCCGGCAGCGTGAACGCCTTGCGATACCAGCCAATGCCGCCATTGAGGGCACCGGCCCCGGTGCCGCCCGGGCTCTTCGAGTCAAACGGTCCCTCCATGGTTGCCGGATCGGCACCGGGCGGTCCTTCGATGCTGAAATCATGCGGCACATCCAGCGCGCGCCATGCGGCGTCCGCCAACGCGGGCAGTTCCGCCCCGGCGACTTCGCCCAGATGAAAGCGCCAGGCAGTGTCGAATGAAAGCGTCTGGCGGCCGCTGGTCAAGGGCGCATCCGCCGCCCGGCTTGTTGCCGCGCCACCTAACATAATCAGGACACCCAGGGTTAACAAGGATGTGTTTGTAATACGGTTTCTTAACATAAGTTGGTTCTCCTTCGAGTGGTTTATTTTGGAACGCATCCGATTCGCACGGGGCCCAGCAGACCGGAGTCTGCCAGTGCCTGGTCCGTTTTGAAAGCTATATTTGTTGAAGTCAGGCGCTTGGTAGCGGGCAGGCCGGCGTCACCGATGAGTTCCGCCGATCCGTTGCCAACCAAGGCGGCCGTCAACAGGAATATTGCTAACATATGTCGGAGCATGGCGCTGTGCTGGAAAATGCCTTCATGGATTCGGCGGCGGGTTTGCGGGCGTGGCAGACCCGGCAAACGGTTGCTTGGCAAGTCCGACTTGAAAGCGTTTGCCCACGTCACGCGTGGCTTGGAAATAAAACCAGCACTCATTGCCCTGTTGGATGATATCGCCATGGCACAAGGAACCCGCCGCAAACTCAGGCGTGTTGATCTTGATGCGGCCGCCATCCGTGAACGGTTTGGTTAGGTCCGGGGTGGTGTAAATCTTGTAGTATTCGCCCTTGGGAGACCAACCGACGCAGCCGAACAAGGTGTAGGTTGAGCCGTCCTTGATTACGATACTGCCCTCGCCAACCGCACCGGTGGCAACGGGCGTGGCCGACCAATCGACCAGATTGGTGGAGGTGACATAAAAAATGGCGTCGCCGCCGGAAGTGTAGAACAAATAGTAGGTGCCGTTTTCAAAAAAGATGAACGGATCATTGCATTTGCCATGGCTCAACACCGGGCCGGGGTGCTTGGTCCAGTGGCGCAGATCCGTGGAGGTGGCGTAGCCAATGGTCACCCCCTGGCCTGCCCCGGCGTAATACAGGTAATACACGCCGTCTTTCAACACCGGCTTGGCAGGGGCCTGGGGTCGTGCATCATCCCACTCGCCCGTCTTGCCCTTGGCGATCGCCAAGCCTTGATAGGTCCACTTCAACCCGTCGGGCGAGGTCGCGTAATCGATCCGGGGCTCGCCTTTGCCGCCGCTGCCATCGCCCTGCCACGGGTTGGCACTGGTGTAGTACATGTAATACGTGTCGCCGGCCTGGATCACGCTCGGATCTTTGGCCCAATCGTCATCCGGATCCACATACACCGGCACCTCCGACGCCTGCCACATACCCGCTGCCAACCGCTCCGCTGGTGGCTCCGCGCTGCGCGCGAGCGCAGCAGCCAGCGCCAGCGCCAACAAGGCATGTCCCGAAGTTCGGGTTAGACGGCCTGCTCGCACCCACCAGGCGCTGCCGGCGCCGTTGTGACCGGGATGCGCCTGCTCATTCCTTGCCTGTTGAAAAATATTCACCATCGCAGCCAAGGAAGACGCGGTGCAGCAGGTGAATCTTTCAGTGGTGAAAGGCAAATGATTCACCGCAAAAGAACGCAAGGAACGCAAAGAGTATGATATATGAAAACATCTTAATTCACCCTCAGGGCGAATTCCAACTCGGCTAAAAAAATTCACAAGTCTCTGCCTTTGAGTTCTTTGTGCTCTTTGCGGTCAATTCCATTCTTGCATTTAGGTTCAGTGTTCTCCATCTCAGCGGCCGTCCTCATGCACTTGAATGGATTTGCGGAAAAGATACGCCCCCACCGGGGTAATCAGGGCCATGCCACCAACCACCATCCAAATCATCTCCGAGTGACGCGGGCCCTCTGCCGGGCAGAATCTCTGCAACAACCACCCCGATAGGGCACCTGCCACCAGCTTCGCGCCAAAATACGGCAACATCGACAGCGCCATGTAGGAGGCCTCCTGGCCATGCGGCGCGATCGCCGCGGAGTATTCGTACAAGCGCGGCGACCACAGCGCCTCACCGATGGATAAAAACACGATGAATAAAAATATCGAGATGTAGAGCGGATTGACCGCGCCCGGCACCCCGAGCCATTGATGCACGACCACATCCCCGAGCCAGCCGTCGGCCAGCGACTGGAACCACACCGGCGGCAACGCAATGAAGAACACCGACAACGCCGAAATCGCACTGCCGACGATGACCATGCGATAGGCAGTGACTTTTTGCGTGAGCACGCCACAAATCGGCACCAACACCAGGATCAGGATCGAGTTGAGCATGCCGCTGATCGAGGCGAAGGGAGCGCCAGGCCCCAGTTCGCGGATGCCGTACTTGGGAAAGGTATAGGTCAATTGGAAAAAAATCATCCGCACCCCGACCACCAGG
>JBILFE010000015.1:0-13359 GCA_044351705.1 Luteolibacter sp.
ACGGATATCATGGCGCTTGTGGCCGGGAGCACGCACATCAGTCTGCGACCCCGGCCCGTTCCCGATTGGCTTGTCTTCAGTCATGTTGGTCACCTCGTCGTGTCCCCGCAGGGGACGTTCATGGTCGCCTTGAACCCGGGCAGCTGTTCGCGGCCCGTCTCTGCACATCGGCGCACGGCATCCTTCGCAGGAAATTCCGCTTTGACAAGCTCTCCGATTTGGCGCTCAGACCTTGCACAAAGGAAAAATCGGGTTAGGATGGGGTTATGTCTGAATCTAGCCGTGAGTTACCCGATTATCTAAAACCGGAAATTCTCCTTCATCCAGAGAATCGCCACTTCCCCCCCTTCAATCTGGCACGTCTGTTAGGCCAGGTGTTTGCGCCAACCCAGGACTGCCGGATATGCATTCTGATCGATTTTGACAATCCGGCGGCCTTGATCAAGGGCTTTGCCTTTCTCGGGCACGTGGGTTTTCCCGTGCAAAAACGGGCCTATCAGCACTTCTACGGTGGCCTCAGGGCGGGCGTGATGCACCACCTCGGCATGCACGGGGGGGAAATGTTTGCCTACCATGTCACCGGGGGCTCCAATCTTGACCTCAATGATGCCGTCTGGGACAGCCACGGAGCTCAGCTATCCTTCGAGCGTGACATCTATCCGCACTACAACATCATTCTGTGTATCTCGACGTTTTCGGCCACCGCGCCGTTGACGGCAAAGGCCAAGCAATTCGGTTTCCGCGGTGCCACCCTCCACGGCCTCAATGACACCATCCTGCACTCCGGCCTCGCCGTCGACTATAACGAGGTCTCGCGGGATGCGGAATGCCTCCGCCGCGCCATGACCCGCGCCGATGAGGTCGAAATCGACTTTGAATTGGAAGATGGCCGCATTCTAACCACCTGGCTGGGGCTGGGTGGGCAGGAGGCCCAGAAATCCCACGGGCTCTGCCTGGGCACCACGCCGGACATCGCCAACCTGCCTGCGGGTGAAGTGTATTTCGTGCCGAGCGACGCGCACGGCCAGTTTCCGATGAAATATGAAGACGGCACCCTGGGTCTGCTGGACGTGAAGGACCATTCCATCTATCACGCCGCGCTGATTGCCGGCAATCAAGCCACCATCGATGCCCACAACGCCCGCCTGGCTGATGATCCGATGACCGGCACCCTCGGTGAACTCGGGTTCGGCACCCAGGTCCTGCCCGTAGCTCACGCTGACATTCAGGATGAAAAGGTGTTAGGCACCTGTCACCTGGCCACCGGTCGCGATGATCATCTCGGGGGTGATATTGTGCCGGCCATGTTCAAAAAACATGCCAATGCAACCCACGACGATATTCTCTTCGCGCCGCACAAAACCCCCAACTTCAACCTCCGGCAAGTGCGCATGAAGCGCGGCGCGCAACGGGAGATCCTCATCGAGAATTTCCGGCCCGCAAGCTATCTGATGGATGCCTTGCGCGCCGGTTGACCCCGCGTGGGCGGGGGGGCGCACTAGTGTAGTCCGCCACGCAGAATGCCAATTATTCGAAAGCTCCTTTGATTGACGATTGTTGATTGAAAACGACCTTTCTTGGGTGCCCTGCCGCATCAACGATGGACGTTTGGCGCGTAATGGGCAAGACTGCCCCGCCGCATGTCCACCCTGCTCTCAGCCACCGAAATCCGCCTCACTTATGGCTATCAAGCATTGCTGGATGGCGTCACCCTCGCGGTTGCCGCCGGCGAGAAAATCGGCATGGTCGGCCGCAATGGCTGCGGCAAAACCTCCTTGCTCAAAATCCTCATGGGCGTGGTCGCCCCCGATTCCGGCGAGCTCGCCCTGCGCCGCGCCCTGCGCGTCGGCTACCTGCCGCAGGAATTCGAGCTGGATGCCACCCTCAGCGTCCAGGAAAACATCGCCGCCGGCGCCGCGGATATCGTCGCGGCCATGCGCCGCTACGAGGCGGGCGACGGCTCCGAAGCAGAACTGGCGGATCTGCTTTATTTGTTAGACCACGCGGATGGCTGGAACCTCGATGCCCGCATCAAGGCCACTGCCACCGCACTGGACGCGCCACCACTGGAGGCCCCGGTGGGCCCTCTGTCAGGTGGGGAAAAACGCCGGGTGGCGCTGTGCCGGGCGTTGGCCTGCCAGCCGGACCTGTTGTTGTTAGACGAACCGACCAATCATCTGGATGCCGAGTCGATCCGCTGGCTGGAGGCGTACTTGAAGGGTTTTGCAGGGGCGGTGATATTTGTGACGCACGACCGGTATTTTCTCGATGAGATCGCCACCCGGATCATTGAGATCGACCAAGGCCGGGCGTTTTCTCATCCGGGGAACTACACCGCGTTTCTGGAATCCAAGGCGGTGCGGCGCCAGATCGCCGAGCAAACCGAGCGGCGCCGGCAGCGGTTTTTGCGCGAGGAGTTGGACTGGGTGCGCTCCGGGGTGAAGGCCCGCGGCACCAAATCGCGCCACCGCATGGAGCAATATTATGAGATCGAGGGCATGGAGGCTCCGCCCGAGGAACGGGAAATGGACTTGCTCATCCCGCCGCCACCGGATCTGGGCAACATCGTCGTCGAACTCGACAATGCCGGCGTGAACGTCGGCAGCGCCGCCGCACCCCGCTGGTTGTTCCGCCACCTCACCCTCACGCTGCGGCCCGGCCAATGCACCGGCATCGTCGGCCGCAATGGCGTCGGTAAAACCACCTTGCTCAAACTCTGCCTCGGCGACATTCCCGCCAGCGAGGGCAGCGCCGTCATCGGTAAGCGCGTGAAGGTCAATTACATCGACCAGGCGCGCATGCAACTGGATGGGACCGGATCGTTGTTAGATGAAATCGCGGATGGCAACGAGAAACTGATGTTCGGCAACCAGCCACTCGGGGCGCGCGCTTACCTGCGGCGCTTCCTCTTCAACGACCAACGCATCAACGACCGGGTCGATCTTCTATCAGGCGGCGAGCGGGCGCGCCTGATGCTGGCCAAGGTGCTCAAGCACGGCGGCAACCTGATTGTGCTCGACGAGCCGACCAACGACCTGGACCTGCCCTCGTTGAGGATGTTAGAGGAAGCGCTGGCGGACTTCGACGGCACGGTGATCTGTGTTTCCCATGATCGGTATTTTCTGGACCGCATCTGCGATCAAATCATCGCCTTCGAGGACAACGGGGTGATGGTGCAACCCGGCAACTATTCCTATTACCTGGAAAAACGCCAGGCCCGTGAAGCCTCTCAACGCATCCAGGCCCAAGCCGCCGCCAGCCATGCCGCCGCCCGTCACAAGGCCAGCGCCGCCGCCGCCAAACCCCGCAAACTCACCCTCAAGGAGAAACACGAGCTCGATGCCATCGAAGACCTGATTCTAACCGCCGAACAAGAGGTGGAAGCCATCGAATGGCGCCTCAACGACCCCGCTTTCCAGGCCAACCATTTCGCCGGGATTCCTGGCGTGGTCGGCCAGCTCGACACCGCCAAGGCGGAAGTCGAACGCCTCTACGCGCGCTGGGACGAACTCGAACAACTCCGCGCGCAGGGCTAGCCCGCCGCCGCGGAAACCCAATAAAGGCTTTACCTACTCCGGGCCGTGGGCTAGGGTGGCAGGCATGCAAGCTCGAAGCGGCATCCGCCTGCATTCGGTGGAAATGGCCGCACGACTGGCCAGCTTGCTCTTCGCCGGCATCCCCACCCGCCCCACCCGCCGCCGCCTCTCCGTGCCATGAAAAAATTCCTATTCGCCCTGGTGCTGCTGGCAATCGTCGCGGTTGGCGTCTGGCAGATCCGGGGCCGGCTCCATCCGGCCGATCCTTCATTGCAACTCTATGGCAACGTCGATATCCGCGGGGTGGATCTTGGCTTCCGGGTGACCGGCCGCTTGCTGGAAGTGTTGAAGGACGAGGGCGACGCGGTGAAGGCGGGCGATTTGTTAGCCCGCCTCGATGCCCAACCCTATGCGCATGAAGTCGCACGCGCCGATGCCGAGTTGGCGAGCGCCACGGCCGACCAGAAATTGAAAAAATCCGGTTACCGCCGCGAGGAGATCGATCAAGCACGGGCCAGCCTGGAGGAAAGCCGGGTCGCCGCCATGGACGCGACCCGCACCTATCAACGGCATTCCGGCTTGGTGGCTGGCGGCGGCACCTCCCAACAACTTCTGGACAACGCGGAGGCCGGCCTCGCCGAAGCGAAGCAGCGGGTGAAAGTCAACGAGGCGCGGCTCGGGTTGTTAGAGTCGGGCTACCGGGTCGAGGAAATCGCGGCGGCCGACGCGAAGGTAGCGCAAGCACAAGCCGCGCTTGCGAGCGCCGCGCTGCGTTTGGACGACACCGCTCTCAAGGCACCGGCCGATGGCATCGTTCTCACCCGCGCACTCGAACCCGGTGCCATCGTGCAGGCCGGTGCCACCGTCATCTCGCTGTCACTGGAACAACCGGTCTGGGTGCGGGCATACGTGCATGAGGCCGAACTTGGCCGGGTGGTGCCGGGCACCAAGGTGTTGCTTACCACCGATGGCCGTCCCTCCCGGCCGTTTCATGGCAAGGTGGGTTTTGTCTCGCCGCACGCCGAGTTCACCCCCAAGTCAGTGGAAACCCCGGAGTTGCGCACCTCGCTGGTCTATCGGCTGCGGGTCGTGGTCGCTGATGCGGATGGCTCATTGCGCCAGGGCATGCCGGTCACCGTTACGTTAGATCAAACCCCGCAGTGATGTGTCGGACGTCGTTGTTAGTTTCAAAGCCCTCAGCAAATCCTTTCCAGGGATGGAATCCGCGGCGCTCAACGCGGTGACCGGCGAGATTCGCGCCGGCTTGATCACCGGCCTGGTTGGCCCGGATGGCGCGGGCAAGACCACCTTGCTGCGCCTCATCGCCGGCTTGTTGCTGGCCGATTCCGGCAGCCTCAGCACCCTCGGCCACAACCCCGCTCAGGATGCCGCCGCGATCCATCGCGTGATCGGGTACATGCCGCAGAAATTCGGCTTGTACGAGGACTTGTCGGTGCTGGAAAACCTGACCTTGCATGCCGATCTGCGCAATGTCACGGGCGCGGAGCGGGTGGCAACCTTCGAGCGTCTGCTCGCCTTCACCGATTTGAAGCGCTTCACCGCACGCTTCGCCGGCAAACTCTCCGGCGGCATGAAACAAAAACTCGGGCTGGCATGCGCGTTGTTAGGAAAACCGCGGCTTTTATTGTTAGATGAACCCGGTGTGGGCGTGGATCCCATTTCCCGCAAGGAACTCCGCAACATGGTCGGACGTTTGGTGGACGACGGCATCGCCGTGGTCTGGAGCACGGCCTATCTGGAGGAAGCGGAGTTGTGCGCAACCACCCTGGTGCTCAACGCCGGGTCCCTTATTTTTTCCGGCGCGCCGGAGGCCATGACCGCACCGCTGGCCGGACGCTGCTGGCAGTTGAGAAATCCCCAGACTAACAAGCGCCGCCTGCTGGCGCAGGCGTTGTCGCACCCGGCCATCAGCGATGGCACGATCCAAGGCCACCACCTGCGGCTCACCTTCCGCGCCCATGCGGCGGTCATGCCGCCGGAGTTTGCGCCGGTCGCTCTCGGGGCTCCCGCCACCACCGCATGGGCACCGGTGACGGCCCGCTTCGAGGATGCTTTCATCGACCGCATGGGTGGCGGCCCCGGCGGCCACTCCGTGCTGGCCCAACATGTGCGCGCCATCCCGAGTGACGGCAAAATCGTCATCGAGGCGGAGCAACTCAGCAAGCAATTCGGTGATTTCACCGCCACCGACGCCGTCACTTTCCAGGTCCGCCGCGGCGAGATCTATGGTTTGTTAGGACCTAACGGCGCCGGCAAATCCACCACCTTCAAGATGATGTGCGGCCTGCTCAAGCCCACCGCGGGGAGAGCCGCTGTCGTCGGCCTCGACCTGGGTCACAGCGCCGGCCGCGCCCGCCAGAAACTCGGCTACATGGCGCAGAAATTCTCACTCTACGGCAACCTGACAGTCCGCCGCAATCTGGAGTTTTTTTCCGGCATCTACGGTCTCAGCGGGACCCGGCGGCGGGATAAAACCGCGACCATGGCGGAGATTTTCCATCTGGGGCCGTTCCTGGATGCGAAGACCGATTCCTTGTCGTTAGGTTTCAAGCAGCGGCTGGCGTTGGCCTGCGCGGTCATGCACGAGCCGGACATTCTGTTTCTCGACGAACCGACCTCGGGTGTGGACCCGGTGACGCGGCGCGAGTTTTGGACGCACATCAACGGCTTGGTGGAGCGCGGCGTGACGGTGATGGTGACCACTCATTTCATGGACGAGGCGGAATACTGCGACCGCATCGGCCTGGTGTTTCGCGGCCAACTCATCGCCTCCGGCACCCCGGATGAACTCAAGGCCCTCGCCGCCACCGCAGACCTCCCCGACCCAACCATGGAGGACGCCTTCATCGCCCTGATCCGGGGCAAGGAGGAAACCTGAATTCTTTTTGTCATGCAAAACCCCGTCTCCACCGAAAAAATCACCGATCTCGAACAACGCCTGCTGGCGCTAGGCGTCACTGCGGATACCCTCGTGGAAAAATTTGTTAGAGGATCCGGCGCCGGCGGTCAGAAGATCAACAAGACATCGAGCTGCGTGTTTCTCAAGCACCTGCCCAGCGGGCTGACCATCAAGTGCCAGGCGGATCGCTCGCGCGAAATGAACCGCTTCCTGGCCCGCCGCGAACTCTGTGAGGAATTGGAAGCCATCCGCGACGGCAAGGAGTCCGCTCGCGTCCACGACATGGAAAAAATCCGCCGCCAGAAACGCCGCCGCTCACGCCGCTCCAAACAACACTCCATCGTCGACAAACGCATTTTGTCTAACAAGAAATCGTTGCGCCGACCTCCCGTCGGTGAGTGAGCGCTCGACCTCACAATGACCACGGCGTCGAGCAAGTTCAATTCCCTGATATTGGGGTAAATCGCGGCAAAGAAACCACTGAGGAACTGATGACCACTGAGAACACTGATAATGAATTGATATATATTTCAGTGGTTTCAGTGGTCCTCAGTGCTTCAGTGGTTGATGTCCCGCCTTGATCCCAGCCATAATTCTTAATCCATGCCGGCAGGCCGCACGCTGCGGTGCTCAGGAATTCATTCCGCGGCGATGCGCACGCTGAGTGTCAGATCTGCGGCGGCGGGTGCCTCGATGGATAGAATCTGCTTGTTAGGGTTGGGTTTCTCGGCTTGGTCGGGCGGGCTGGCTGCGGAGGTTTTCCAAATGAGGGCGGAGTCGCCGCAGGTCAAAATGAGGCGGTGGTCGCCTTTTTCCAAGCTGGCTACGGCTCCGGCGAGGGTGATCGTGGCGTCGGTGATGACTTGCCAGCGCACCGGGCCGCTTGGCGCGACCACGTGATCGGTTAGGGTGATGGCGCGCGCTTTGGCATCGAATGCGACCTTGCGGGTGGCTTGCTGGCATTGGCCGCGATATGCGTTTGTTAGGTCGATGGTGGTGGTGGCGGTATCACCCTGGGTTTGGATGGGGGTGAGCGGGCAGGGTTCGGCCTTGGGGGTTTGGAGGTGGCCGCCGATGCTCAGGGTGTTGTGGGAAAGGTTTTGCAGGCGGAAGTAGGTGAAGCGCTTGTTGCCGAAATAGCCGGGAAGATTATAATTGTCGGAGCCGAGGTCGTGAAACCAGCGGCTGCCGGCCCAGTCGAGCACAAATGAGCCGCAATCCATGTGGCCGTGCGAGGCTGCGGGGGTCCCGCCCTTGATGCCGAGCCAAAGGGCATTGGCAGTCCAATCACTGCGGAAGAAGGCGAGTGCTTGTTCGCCCCGGAAGCTGGCACTCCGCGCGGCGGTCGGGGCCGGGACAGCGGCAGGCAACCACAGCAAGGTGAGCGGCAGAAAGCGATCATTGGGCGGATGCTTTTCGGTGACGGCATAGCGGCGGGCCAACAGTGCGCGCACCGCGCTGATGGCCAGTGGATCGCGGGTGCGAGTGGCCAGCCAGGTTTGGGCCGGCGAGCACTCGGCCTGGCCGGGGTTGGCATCGGCATAATTGAACGGCATGCCGCTCGGACCCGTGGCGTGCAGCAGAAAATCCCCGCTCATCTTCCAGACCGGGTCGAGATTGAGTGCGGCGTCGCGCTCCATCAGTGCCATCGCCAAAACATGATAGCTCGTGCCATAGTGCCAGTAGGCCGGTCCTTCGGGATAGGCACCCTCTGGCTTGTAAAACCGTTCGCAACGGCGGGTGAGTTGGCGGCAATGGGCCAGCGTTGATTCCGATAGATCGCTCTCCACCTCGCGCACCGCTTCGGCCGCGAGCATCATTCCGCCGCTGCAGACCTGCGACCAATTGTTAGTCGGGCCGCGCCACCAGCCATCCTTGCGTTTTCCAACCACGGAGAGCGCGTGGGTCACAAGCGCCTTTTCGTAACGCTGGCGTTGCTGGGGGCTGAGTTTTGGATAGAGCCAGTCGTAGCCGATGGCCACTGCGGTGGCCATTTCCGCGACGTCGAGGAAATGGCTAGGGTTCCAGTCCTTGAGGGCGCAGGCGGCTTCGAGTTCGGCCACGCAGCGATCAAAGTAGCGGGCGTCACCGGTCATGCGCCAGGCGTAGGCGGTGAGCAGCACACTTTTGATCGCCCTGCGCGATTCGGTCAGCAGGCGCTTGCCATCGGGGATGTCATAGCGGATCGTTCGGTCCTTGAGGCAGGACTCGGCTTGGCGGATGGCGACTGCGTCGAGTTGTTTGGCGAGGGGATCCGCGGCGATGCGCTGCTTGAGCGGCTCCACGGCCGTGGGCGGAAAGAAGATCCGCGGATGAGGCGGCGCGGCCGCGGCAAGGCAACCCAGGGACAGGACGAAAACCAACAAGGCTCGCATGGAAACTGGGTACGGGGCCGGTGATGCAGGTGTTTCAGCAGACAGGCGACAACCCAGCATAGAGCTGGTCACAGCGCGGGCTTTTCTTCGCAGGCGCGTTGGTCACCACGCGGGTCATCGGAGTTAGGAAAACCAAGAAAACCACTGAAATTACTGAAACCACTGAAACCACTGAGGCCACGGATAATGATGCAATCTATCTCCAAATCAGTGCTGTCAGTGGTCCTCAGTGTAATCAGTGGTTGAAATAAACCACGGCCACGGTCCAGACTTGAGGTTTACGCCCCAGTTCCGCATTCTAGCAAATTCGTCTACCAAAATCGCCACCATTCTAACGAATGCGCCAGCGAGGGGGAATCCCCGCCCGTTCCTCAGGTCTCCGTGCTTGCGTCACGTGGCGCCCGATGCTATAGCCGCCCGCGCCATGGCCACCATCAACGCGAATTTTCTCAAGCTCAAAGCCGGTTACTTGTTTCCTGAAATTGCCCGCCGGGTGCGGGCGTACGGCGAGGCCAACCCGGAGCTCGCCGCCCGCATCATCCGCTGCGGCATTGGCGACGTGACCGAAGCACTGCCTGCCGCCGCCATCGAGGCGATGCATGCGGGGGTGGCGGAAATGGCGTGCCGCGAGACATTCAAGGGCTATGGCCCGGAACAGGGGTATGAGTTTTTGCGCCAGGCAATCGTCGACAACTCGTTCGCCGGTCTCGGCATTGCCGCCGATGAGGTGTTCATCTCGGATGGCTCCAAGTGCGATACCGGCAACATTCTCGATATCTTCGGCAAGGGCAATGTCATCGCCATCACCGATCCGGTCTATCCGGTTTATGTCGACACCAACGTCATGGCCGGCAACACCGGCGACGCCGATGCCAAGGGCGCCTACGCCGGCTTGCTCTATCTGCCGTGCAATGCCGCCAACGGCTTCGTCGCCGATGTGCCCAAGGAACATGCCGATATCATCTATCTGTGTTTTCCTAACAATCCTACCGGCGCCGTGGCCACGCGCGCGCAGCTTGAAGCATGGGTCGCCTATGCGCGGGCCAATGACGCGATCATTTTGTTTGATGCCGCCTATGAGGCCTACATCCAGGACCCGGCGATTCCACGCTCGATCTTTGAAATCGAGGGCGCGCGCGAGTGTGCCATCGAGTTCCGCTCGTTCTCGAAAAATGGCGGCTTCACCGGTGTGCGTTGCGCGTATGTGGTGATGCCCAAATCCGTCACCGGCAGTGACGGCATGGGCGGTCGCGTGCCCTTGCACCAACTTTGGTCGCGGCGTCACAGCACCAAGTTCAATGGCACCAGCTATCCGGTGCAGACCGCTGCCGCCGCGATCTTCTCACCCGAGGGCAAGGCACAAGTCGCTGCTCTGATCAGTCACTACATGGGCAATGCCAAGCTTCTGCGCGAGGCTTGTGCGGCGGTCGGCCTGCCGGTGTTTGGCGGGGTCAATGCGCCATACGTGTGGGTCGGTTGTCCGGCAGGTCTGAGTTCCTGGGACATGTTCGACATGATGTTAGCACAAGCTCAGGTCGTCATCACACCTGGCTCCGGCTTTGGCTCGGCTGGCGAAGGGTACTTCCGCATCTCCTCGTTCAACTCCCGCGCCAATGTCGAGGAAGTCTGCCGGAGACTGCACAAACTGGTGGGGTGACAAGGCCCAAGACTTGAAGATGCAAGACCTCAAGACCCAAGACGCAAGAGAAGAGGAAAACCGCGCCGTCGCCGGTTGTCCTCCACGGTGGGAGCATGGTCGCATGCCATTCTCTCACGCAACCACCAGCAACTCCTCATCCCCGATGACACCGATAAAACGGATGGGGATGGTTTCCGGAGTCGGAGACAGCAGCGTTCAACGGGTTTATACATAATGACTAGCATTATGTAGTTGACTACCGCGCGATGATGGGTTTATTTGCATTCATGATAAAGCGACGTGGCGGTGGCAGTGGATTGGATGCTGTAGCACCTGGCGAGGCTGGGGATGGATGCGGAAGGGAGGAGCCGGGATGCACGACGGCGGTCGGCCCCGCAGCGGCGGCAGCGGATTCGGTGGCGCAACCAAAGCGGCTGTCGCCGCTGGAACGGATCGAATTGCCGACTGGGGCGTGCCTCGGACGGGTGTTCGCACGGGGGTGGAAAGGGACGCGCCAACGGATCGTGGTGGGCCCGGCGGAAGGGGCGAGCTACCACGTCATGAGCCGCACGGCTGGCGGCGAACGCTTGCTCGGCGACACGGAAAAAGAAGCACTGCGCCGCCTGATGTGGCGCATGGCCCGCTTCGCCGGGTTGAATATCCACACCTACGCGGTGATGGACAACCATTTCCATATCCTCGCGCGGGTGCCGGCCCACGACCCGTTTGTGGCGCAATTCGCCGGCCCTGGCGGTGAGGCGCGCTTGCTGGAGCACCTGCGCTTGCTATATTCGCGGGCGTACATCGCGGCGCTGCGGGCGGAGTTGGCGGACCTGCGGCAGCACGGAATGGCGATGGAGGCTGAGGCCCTCATCGCCGGCTATCTGCGGCGAATGTGCAATCTGCCGGTGTTTGTGAAGGAGTTGAAGGAGCGGTTTTCGCGTTGGTATAACAAGCACCACAACCGGCGCGGGACGCTGTGGATGGAACGCTTCAAAAGCGTGCTGGTGGAGGACGGCGAGGCGCTGCGGACGATGGCCGCCTACATCGACCTCAACCCGCTGCGTGCAGGCATGGTGAAAGACCCGAAGGATTATCGGTGGTGCGGCTACGGGGAAGCGATGGGCGGCGACACGGTGGCACGTCTGGGGCTGTGCCAGGTGGTGGGGCATGCGGATCGCGGCGTAAAAGCCTGGGACACCCCGGCCACGACCAAGGGGATGAGCGCGGCGGAAGTGTACCGGTGCTGGTTGTTTGAGGACGGCCGTGAGCGGTCGGGTGGCAGTAGCGGCGGAGCAAAGAATCGGGCGGGGATTGGCAGCGAAGAGGCCGCCGCAGAGAGACAACGGCAGGGAAAATTAAGCCGTGCCGCGTTGTTGCGCTGCCGGGTGCGGTATTTCACCGACGGCTTGGTGCTGGGCACGAAATCCTATGTGGACGGGGTGTTTGAGACCTATCGCGGGCATTTCGGGCCGAAGCGAACCAGCGGCGCGCGGGCGTTGCGGGAAGACGCCCAAGCCAGCCTGTTCAGCGCCCGCCAGTTGTCGGTCAGGACGGTGACATAAGACACATGCGCGCCTGATTTGTAACGTCGTCCGCCGCGCAGATAGCACATCATCAAAAAACCCTTATTGAACACTGATGCTAACAGATTAGATTGACGATTGATCATTGCTGAATTCCGATTGCTGATGTGCGTATCTGGCGCAGTAGCTCAATTTCAAGCACACCCCAACAATCCGCAATCCGCAATCAACAAGATCTGGATTTCCGCTCAATGCGCCAAGCGTGTGACCATTGCGTAGATGATGAGGACGAGCAACACCAGGCCGATGCCGAAGAAGACAAAGCCGATCGGGCGGGCGATTTTCTTCCAGCGGTCCCATTCGTCGCGCACCCGGTATTGGTCCAGGCGGCCAGTGGCGACGAGGCGGTCATACCAACATTTGCGCTCGTGGAGCATTTCGGTTTTGGAGATGCGTCCGGAGAAGATCACGTTGTCCATGGGGAATTTCTCCAACCGGAAATGGGTGTTGAAGAAATGCACCGTGAAGATGAAGCCGGCGGCCAACAACGCTTCGTCGGAGTGGACGATCAACGCGATGTTGATCACCCAACCGGGCATGAAGGCGGTGAAAAATTGTGGGAACCACATCACCATGCCGGACAGACCGATGGCAAACATGCCCCAGAACACGGCGAAGTAATCGAACTTTTCCCAATACGTCCAGCGATCGAACTGCGGCTTGGGACCTTTGCCAAAGAACCATTTTTGATGGGCGACAAATTCGTGCCAGTCCTGCAGTGCGGGCACCATCGAATCGGCCCCAAACACCACACCGAAGAACCGCTTGAGTTCCCACTTGCCGCTTTCCGGATTACGCAGCACGCCGCGGTTCTGCCAGCACGAGGAGATCAGGGCGCACAGGTGCAGGCCGAAGTAAAGGAAGCTGACGAGGGCGCCGAAGCGGTGGAGCGCACGGGCAGTTTGGGCCCCGCCGATGATGTCGAACAGGGACTTCGCCCAGTCCGTGTAGTAGAACTTGAGCGGCATCCCCGTGATCACTAACAGGAGGAAGCTGGTCACCACCAGGAAGTGAAGGAAGCGGTCGAAGGGCGTGAAACGCGTGAACCACTCGTCATCGACCTGGGTCTCAAACTTGGTGTCGCGATAGGCCTTGGAGTCATGGCGATAGAGCCACACCGAGCGGGCGAGCCAGAGCAGGGTGTGGCCGCCGAAAAACGCGAACACACACAACAACAATCCCGTCATCAGCACGAAGGTGAGATGCAACGCCGGATATTTCTTGCCATCCAGCGGATTGGCGTGGGGCACATATTGGGTGAAGCCGACGGTGGCACCGGGATGGCATTTGGTGCAGGTGGCGC
>JBILFE010000452.1:0-3890 GCA_044351705.1 Luteolibacter sp.
CGTCCCGTCGCAAAGCAAGCGCTGGGTCGGTATCGCCGCCGCCATCGGACTGGTCGCCATCATCGGTCTCTGCGGCCTCGCCATCGGCCCGGATGCAAAACCCGCCGCAGCCTGGGCAAGCTGGCCGCTGTGGAATTTCTACACATTCGACTACCTTGCCCGTTTCTACAAGATCTTCGCGCTGGTCTGCACCATGCTGGTGGTGTTGATGGCGGTGGATTACCGGATGATACTGGCCCGGTTCACGGATCAAGCCCATTCGGAGGCGACCACCGGGGAATACTATGCGTTGCCGGTGTTTGCCTGTGCCGGTATGATGTGGCTGGCCTCGGCCCGTGATCTGGCAGGTGCCTTCGTCGCACTCGAACTCGTCACCATCACCTTTTATATCCTTGTCGCCTATATGCGCCGCAACGTCGGCTCACTCGAAGCCGGCGTGAAATACCTCATCCTCGGCGCGCTCAGCACCGGCTTTCTCGTCTATGGCATCGCCTGGATTTACGGGTCCACCGGAACCATGAGCCTGCCGGCAATCGGCGAGATCATCCAGGATACCGACATTTATAACACCCGCCTCAACCTCACGCCTCTGCTCTTCGGCATCGCCTTGGTCATGGTCGGCCTCGGCTTCAAGATCGGCGCGGTGCCAATGCAAATGTGGATTCCGGATGTCTATCAAGGCGCCCCCATACCCACCACCGCATTTCTATCAGTAGGCTCCAAAGCCGCCGGGTTCATCCTGCTCATCAGCTTTCTTGAGCCCTTCCTTGCCAGCGACCTCACCCGCGGCAAAGTTCTCACGCTGCTGCTCATTCTCGCGGGTGCCACCCTGCTTTTCGGCAACCTCGCCGCCATCCCGCAGACCAACTTCAAACGACTCCTGGCGTATTCGTCCATTGCCCACGCGGGGTTCCTGTTGCTGGCGCTGGCCGCATGGTCGCCGTTTACTGCTGATCTGAGCTCCGCCAAAGTCGTCTCATTCTATCTCGCCACCTATCTGCTTATGACGCTCGGAGTGTTCTTCATCCTCGCGCAGGTCCGCATCCAGCGCGGTGGCGAAGCCATCAGCGATTTCAACGGCCTCGGCAAAACCAACCCCCAACTCGCCCTGGCCCTCACCGTGCTGCTCGCCGCCCTCGCCGGCGTGCCGCTCACCGCCGGCTTCATCGGCAAATTCTTCGTCTTCCTGCTCGCCGTCAATGCCCACCTGTGGTGGCCGCTCGGCATCGCCGTCATCGCCGCCGCCACCGGGTTTTATTACTACTTCAAAGTCATTCGTGCCGTCTGGTGGATGCCCCCGCCCCATGACACGCCACTCACCCTGCCTCCTATCAGCAAAGCCTGCATCGCCATTCTAACATTCCTGGTGCTGCTCTTCGGCATCTGGCCACAGCCGATCTGGGCACTGCTATGAAGCGTGCATGAAACGTCCCTACACGTATCTGGGCACCGTCAATGGCATGTGCCGCGAGTGCCGGGCGTTGGTGCCGGCGCGGGTGATCGAGGAGGGCGGCGCGGTCTATCAGGAGCGCTTGTGCCCGGCGTGCGGTCCGAGCCGCGTCCGGATCGCGGATGATGTGGCGTGGTATCAGGAGCGCATCCGCCAGACGGTGAATTGCAAATCCGCGCACGTGCCGGGCAATCCGGTTAGGCAAGGCTGTCCGCTGGATTGCGGGCCTTGTGCGTTTCACGCCAATGCCTGCCGCCTGCCGGTGTTTTCGGTGACCAACGCCTGCAACATGGATTGCCCGATCTGCTTCACCTACAACCGCAGCGACCGCCGATACCACATGTCGCGCGAGGAGTTGCGGCGTTTGCTCGACCCGTTGATCGAGCGTGCAGGCCCGTTTGATCTGATCAACATCACCGGCGGGGAACCCACCATGCACCCGGACATCCTGGCGTTGCTCAAGGAGTGCCAACGCCCTGAAATCGGCCGCGTAACAATGAACACCAACGGGTTGCGCATTGCCAAGGATGAGGACTTTTGCCGCGCCCTGGCGGATCTGGGGGTCTATGTGGTGCTCTCGTTCGACACCTTCCGCCCTGAGACTGCGGTGAAGATCCATGGCGGCGATGTGATCGATCGGAAACTGCGCGCGCTGGAAAACCTGGAGCGCTTCGGCATCGGCACCACCCTGTTGAATGTGATGATCCGCGGCCTCAACGAGGATGAGATCGGCGGCGTGGTCGAACTGGCAAAATCCCATCGCGTGGTGCGCAGCCTCACCATCCAGACGATGACCTTCACCGGTCAGGGCGGCAAAAACTTCAAGCCGCACGAAACGATGCCGTTGGATGCCGCCGCCCGCGCAATTGAATCCGCCACCGCCGGCGCCATGCGCCCCGCCCACTTTTTCCCCCACGCCGGTGCGCATCCGCTGTGTTATAGCGTGGCCTACTATCTGAAGGATGGCGGTAATCACCATTCCCTAACGGATGTTTTCACGGTCCCCGAACTCCGTATAATGTTAGGTCATGGTTACCTGATGCAGCCGGATGAGCACAGCCAGACGTTGTTCCAGCAGGCCATCGACCGCTTGTGGGCGGATGGCGACGAGCGCGGCCTGCTGCCGGTCGTCAGGCGATTGTTGGACAAGATGTATCCACCTGGTCCGGCGCTGTCCCAGGCGCAACGCCAGGCGCTGGCCGAGGACAGCCTCCTCACCGTCTATGTGCACTCGCACATGGACGAGGACACGCTCGATCTGGCACGCCTGGTGGCGTGCCCGGACCAAGTACCCGATCCCGATGGCCGCTTGATTCCCGCCTGTGCCTACAATCTCTTCTACCGCCAGAAAGACCCTCGCTTCTGGGTGGAGCCCAACAAATGAGCACCTATCTAACCACCACCCAATCGCTCTGCCGCACCTGCCGCCGCTTGATTCCGGCGCAGGTGATCATTGATGACGGCAGCGTGTGGTTTCACAAAATCTGTCCGGAACATGGGTTTCAACAAGCTCGCGTGCATGGCGATGCCGCCGCCTATCTGCAATTGGGCGATTATCATTCCCCCGCCACCGTACCGCTAGAATTCGCCACCACCAGCAAGGGATGCCCGGATTCCTGCGGGCTGTGCCCGGAGCACGAACAGCATGTCTGCCTGCCGATCCTCGAAATCACCGACCACTGCAACCTGGAATGCCCGGTCTGCCTCGTGGACAATCCCGGCAAGCGCCATCTGACACGTGAGGAGGTTGCCCCCATGCTCGATTCCCTCATCCGCTCCGAGGGCCGCATCGACGTGCTCAATCTATCCGGCGGTGAACCGACCCTCAGCCCGCATTTCCGCGAGATCGTCGAGGAATGCCTGTCACGCAAGGAAATCCTCCGGGTGAGCGTGTCCACCAGCGGCACCGTGTTGGTTAGAAATGACGCACTGCTGCGCTTTCTGGCCGACCGGCGGGTGATCATCTCGCTGCAATTCGACGGCATCAGCGACGATGTCTATCTGAAGTTGCGGGGCAAGCCGCTGCTGGCGGAGAAGCTCCGGCTCATCGACGCCTGCGCCACCCTCAACGCACCGATGTCGCTGACCGCCACCGTCGCCAAGGGCATCAACGACCATCAGGTGGGAGCCATTGCCGACATCCTGTTTGAACACGACCACATTCTTAGCGCGATGTTCCAACCCGCCGCCTACACCGGCAACGGCGCCCACATGGAGCGCCCGCTGGACGCAACCACCACTTCCGACGTCATCGCCGGCCTCTCGGGTGCGGGCAAAGGCACGGTTTCTCCCGCGGATTTCTCGCCACTGCCGTGCAGCCATCCGGCGTGCTTTTCGCTGTCGTTCTATCTGAAGAGCGAAGACGGCCGGTTTTTACCGATCAAACGCCTGGTCAGTCCCGAGCGCTATCTGGGACTGATCCAGAACCGCGCCATCTTCG
>JBILFE010000453.1:0-3884 GCA_044351705.1 Luteolibacter sp.
GGTCCAGGAATGGAGGGGATGCATGTGTGGCGGGGGGGGATTAGTTTTTCGCCTTGAGTTCGAGGTAATGGACGGAGACGGCGCGTTGGTTGGGAGCGGATAGGCGCAATGTTTGCGGGCCCTTTTCGAGCTTGATCTCCGCGGCCGGGCTCATGTCCCACAGGCCGGTGGTCCACGGAATCTTGACGGCCACCGGCGCGCTGGTGCCGACGGTTAGATTGAGGACCTGTTCGACATTGGCGGCGGCGACTTTCATCACCACGGTGTAGGTTCCGGCGGTGGCGACATCGAGGGAGTAATCCACCCAGCTATTGTCCACGCTCTTGCCGAAGTTGAGTTGTTTGCCGCCCGTGTAGCAATCAAAGACATTGACCCCCTGCATGGCTGCAAATGCCGTCGCCTCAATCTTGGTGGTGCCTGCCGCCACCTTGTGCGGGCCTTTTGCCGCAGCCGTCGCGGCCTTGGCTGCCGCAGTCACTTCCTTGTCCGCTTCATTTGCCTTCAACGATGCCGTGGTGTCGGTTTTGATCTCGGCGAGGGACTTTTGGATCTTGTGGGCGATTTCCATGATGGCGGCGGCTTCAGCAGGCGTGGTCAGCGCGGCGGCCAACCAGCGCAGGTGCTCCACTTGCGTGAACTCCGCGGCGTGCGCCCGGTCCTGCACGCAAGCGAGGAATTCGACCCCACCCATACCTTCGAGCTTCGATGCCTGCCAACCGCGGCCGTAGCCGACTTTCCAGGCGCTGCCGGGTTGCGGCTCCGCCATGGGATTGGCGCATTTGTAGGCAACGCAAGCATGCGCCGGCTGGCCAACGCCGATGGCTGGAATGCCGAACGCCTGACAAATAAAGACCGACCACGACGAACGCGGGCCGCACTTGCCACCCCCGGCGAGCACGTTCTTGTAACTGCCATCATGGGAGATGGGCGAATTCCTGCGCCACACCTCACTGGTCGAGTTGACCACCAGTTCGTTGACGCGCAGATCCGGCCGCCAGGCGTTGATCATTTGCCGCGCCCATGCCAAATCCTCATTGGAGCCGCCCGACTGCACCACCTTGGTCATCTCCCAAACAGTTAGGGTGTCGAAACTCGGGAACAATTCCTTGTTCTTGTGGGCGGTCTTGAAGTGTAGGTAGCGCGACACCGGATCGGCCTGGACTTTGGCCTGGCCGGCACCCGGGGCACCGGTGCCTGGGGGCGCGATCGAGGTGGCGATGGCCACTTTAAGATACAGGCCATCTTTGGAATCCGGGTCGGCAGCAATGATTTTTTTCCAAATTTCGAGCGGGGCGGTGGACAGGGTATAACTGTTATCCTCGCGGCCTCTGAGACTGATCGGCACGCAACCTTCCAAGTACAAGTCCAAGGCCTGGGTGTTTTTGAGCAGCCAGCTTAAAAACGCCGGATTGGCGGCATCGGCCTTGGCAAAGGCGGCCAGCTTGTCCGCGCCGGTTTTGGCAATGAATTGCCGTTGGTCGAGCGTGTTGAGGAACACCGGATCCTTGAGCTTGGCCAGCAGCGCCGCTTCAGCGGACTTGCCGGATGGATTGAGCCAGGCGTTGGCATTGGTTAGATAGGCGGCGAAATCACCGCTCTGGATGGCGGCGTCCAGATCCTTGGCATTGGGCTCCCACGCGTGAAGCGGCGTGGCCAACGAGCCTAACAGAACCCCCGCAAACAGGGACTTGATGGTTGCTTTTCCGATGGTTTTCATAATTGTGTTGGCCGATACGTTGCGGGGAGGGGTACTTTGGTCAAGAATTTCAACTAATTTGCTTGCCGGGCTTGAGGCTTTGCATGACAAAGCACGGTATGACGACGCGTGAAGAGGCGGCTGAACAACTGCGGGTGATCCGTTCGATGATGGAACGGGCGACGATTTTCCGGGCCTTATCGGGGGAAACCGCCCTGATGGGAGGTGCGGCGGCATTGGTGGCGGCGTGGTTATCCGCCGACAAAGCCGGGTGGTGCTGGGCGCATTACTGGCTCACCGGCCTGTGCCTGGTCATCGTGTTCAACGCGGTTCAAATCCAGCGTGCGAGCACCGCCCACAGTCGGCCATTTTGGAGCACCGGACTGCGCACTGCGCTGCGCGGGGCCTTGCCATCGATCGTCGCCGGCGGGTTTCTCGGGCTGCTATTCGTCCGCATCGGCACCCCCGAATCCACCAAACTGGCTGCCAGCATTTGGATTTTACATTACGGCATCGCGCTGCTCGCGATCCGGGAGTTTGCCCCGCGCTCGATGGTTTGGCTCGGCTGGGCCTTTGTCAGCTTCGGCCTGCTGTGCCTGGCTGGACTCACCTATCTGAACGACTGCCTCAGCCACAGCGTCGGCCAACTCAGTGGCTCGCAGTTGATGGCCATCGCCTTCGGTGGCTGCCACTTGCTCTACGGAGGCATCATCGTCACCACCGGCCGCCGCGACACTCACGCCGCATGATCGATTTCTCCCAACTCGATAAACTCATTCACGAGAAAGGCCGCCTCTCGATCCTGACGCTGCTCGCCTCGCGCGTCGAACCGTGGGCATTTCAGGATCTCAAAAGCCAGTTGGACATGTCCGACGGCAACCTCATCACCCACCTCCGCACCTTGGAAAAAGCCGCCTTCATCGGCGGCGAGAAACTCACCGGCGAGGGCCGCCCCCAAACGCTCTACACCCTCACCCGCACCGGCCGCAAGGCCTTCCTCGACTACCTCGCCATCCTCGAAAAAATCCTCGACCTCGGCCGCTGACCGGACTTGGGCCGCGAACCCATCCTTGCCCCGTCCCACGGCGGATTTACGGCACCAGCGTTATCTCAAGGCTGATTGTCGGCGGAACCGATGAGAACCAGACGACACCCGACGCCACCGAGGTAGCCCGGACCGGAGTAGCTCACGCGTGTCGCAGCGCGGCAGCTACCAGCGGCACTGTACCAACCACCACCGCGGACCACGCGGGAGACTCCCTCAGCCAGTCCTGTCGGGTCGGTGCCGCCAGGGAGTTTATCCCCGAGCCAATCCTCACACCATTCCCACACGTTGCCGTGCATGTCATACAGGCCCCAAGCATTGGCCGGGTAACTGGCGACGGTGCTCATCTTCTCTAACGTATTGGCAAAGTTCGCCTGCTTGGGATCGAGGTTTCTGCCGAAACCAAATGCCGTCTTTGTTCCGGCGCGGCAGGCGTACTCCCACTGCGCCTCGGTGGGCATGGCGACCTTCCAGCCGGCGGGCAGGGTTTTGGCCTCATTGAGTTTGGTGATGAATTTTTGCACTTCGCTCCAACGCGCGTTTGCCACTGGCATATCATCGCCTTTGATGAGTCGGCTGGGGTTGCCGCCCATGACGGCCATCCACTGCGCCTGCGTGCATTAAACAAAATGCCAGACATTATGTAGTTGACTGCGGCAGCTGGTGAACAGCAGGGTCATAAGGACCTGAAATTCAAGCCGGGGTTGGGTTGGTTGGGGCAAAAACCAACATGTCAGAAGCAGCATCGATATTGAGTGGAAACTCAAAAATCATTGCGAATCCTAGAATGGAGGCTGATTCAGCCGATCACCCTGCCGCTCACGGACCAAATGCCAGACCCGTCACCACCAACCGCAAAGCCTTCCTCGACTACCTCGCCATCCTCGAATCAATCTCCGACCTCGGACAGTCATCGGCCCCTGATTTAAAATCCCCGCTCGCACAATAAGAAAAAAATCCGCTTGCCGGATTTCTGCTTTGTGATACAAAGCTTCTCGCACCCCCGCGCCACCAGTCGGGGATTTTTTCCAACCTTACACTTTGCCTCACAAAGCCATGACCTCCACCCTGCGCCGGACCCCACCCAGCCCAATAAGCAAGAAGCACGAACTGCGGGTGGCGCAGGTATGCGGGATGGACGCG
>JBILFE010000454.1:0-3882 GCA_044351705.1 Luteolibacter sp.
TGGTGATGACGTCATCGACGACGATGACGGTGTGGCCGGTGTGGAAGTTGCCTTCGATTTGGCGGCCCTGCCCGTGGCCTTTGGGTTCCTTGCGGACGGTGAACACCTGCAACGCTTCCGCCGGATGCTGGCGCGCCGAGGTCATGCCGATGGCTAACGAAATCGGGTCCGCCCCGAGGGTCATGCCGCCGATCGCGTCGATCTTGAGGTGTGAGGAATGAATTTTCGAGCGCACGGCCTGCCAGCCGAGCTCGCCGATGAGGATGGCACCGAAGGGGTCGAGGGCGGTGACCCGGCAATCGATGTAAAGGTCACTTTGTTTGCCCGAGGCAAGGGTGAATTGGCCGGTGCGGACGGATTTTTCGAGGAGCAGGGATTTGAGGGCGGCTGCGGTCTGGTGCATGCTTGAGGGTGGAAAAGATCGCGCCGGGTAGCAAGCCCAGGGATACAAAAATTAGCAGTTGGCAGCCACTGGCGGCAGACCCAGGTGCGGCTGCCGGAGCTGACGGCTGCGCCCTGACGGCGCTTGGGTACATGGGCGTTTGAATTTAGCAGGCCATCCTTGCCGTGGCGCAACAGTCTGGTAGAATCCAGCCGTGGCACAGCAAAGTGATGTTCGCGAAGTCCTCCAATACATACCCCAATTCCGCGGGAAGGTTTTTTTCGTGTTGATAGAAGCCGGCTTGCTGCCGGAACCCGCCATCGCCGAGACCTTGTTGGATTTGGCCGTGCTCGAAGACCTCGGAGTGAAGTTGGTGCTCGGGGTGCTCGGCGGCGACCTCAAAGATCTCTACGATTGGACTCTGGAGTGCGAAATTATGGCGGCACGGGTGGCCCGGCCCATCACCGATCCGGAAGCGCTGCGCGAAACCCTCGAAATCCTCGGCCGCGGCCAGTCCGCCATCATCGACGCCACCGCCACCGGAGCCCTGGATCATCCGGTGGTGGAGTTTGCCATGGGCATCGGCGTGGCGAAAATCATAGCTCTGTTAGAAGAGGCGATCCTCATCGATGGCGAACCGGTCCATGCCATCCGCGCGGCTGAGGCTGAGGAACTGGCCGCCCGCGCCACAGGTGGCGGAGCGGCGTTGCTGCGGGCCGCTGCGGCCGCCTGCCAGCGCGGCATCCCCCGCGTGCATGTGCTCAATGGCCGGCGCCAGGGGGTGCTGGTCGATGAGTTGTTCTTCAACGAAGGGGTGGGCACCATGATCCATGGCGACAGTTACAGGGTCATCCGGAAATTGCGTGAGGAGGATATCCCTGAATTGTTAGGTATGATCGGGCGCGCGGTGCGGCGCACCAAACTGGTGGCACGCACGTATGAGGACATTCAATCGCGGCTGGAGGATTTCCGGGTGATGGCCATCGACGACAACGTGGTCGGGTGCGTGGCCTTGCACGAGTACCGCGCCGAGGACTGCGCCGAGGTGGCTTGCCTGCATGTGAAACAATCGCATGCAGGCCGCGGCTATGGCATCGAGTTGGTGCAACATGCCGAGGCGATGGCACGCGAGCGGGGGATTCCGCGGGTGTTTGCCCTGACCAACCGTGCGGCGGACTTTTTCAACCAACGGCTCGGCTACAGCCCGGCGACGGTGGAAGATCTGCCCGCAGCGAGGCGGCGGCAATTCGAGGCCAGCGGGCGGGACTCGCTGGTGTTTTCGCGGCGGCTTTGACTACTTGTTGCGGAGGGCTTCTTCGCGGGCCTTGGCGGCGGCGATGACTTCCTCGGCAATGTTGCGCGGGCACGGCGAGTAATGCAGGAACTCCATGGAGAACTGGCCACGGCCGGAGGTCATGGTGCGGAGGTCGCCGATGTAGCCAAACATGGAACTCAGCGGAGCTTCCGCCTTGATGCGCACGCCGTGGTGAACCGTGTCCTGGCTCTTGATCATGCCGCGGCGCCGGTTGAGGTCGCCGATGACATCACCCACCTGCGCCTCCGGGGTGAAGACATCGATTTTCATGATCGGCTCGAGGATTTGCGGGGCGGCCTTGGGCATGGTCTGGCGATAGGCGGCCTTGGCGGCAATTTCGAAGGCGATGGACGAGGAGTCCACCGCGTGGTAGCCACCATCGGTGAGGGTGACCTTGAAATCGAGGCAGGGATAGCCGGCCAGCGGGCCTTTGAAGATCGAGGTGCGGAAGCCTTTTTCGACCGCGGGAATGTATTCCTTGGGCACGTTGCCACCAACCACCGCGGATTCAAACACAAAACCGGCACCGGGTTCGAGCGGTTCGATGGTGTATTCGATTTTGGCGAACTGGCCGGAGCCGCCGGACTGTTTCTTGTGGGTGTAAAAATCGGTGACCGCCTTGGTGATGGTTTCGCGATAGGCGACTTGGGGTGCGCCGACAATGACCTCCACCTTGTGGGTGCGCTTGAGGATATCGATTTTGATGTCGAGATGCAACTCACCCATCCCCTTGAGGATCAACTCGTTGGTTTCATCGTCGGTCTCGACGTGGAACGACGGGTCTTCCTTGACCATTTTGCTGATGGCGATGCCGAGTTTTTCGGCGTTGGCACGGTCCTTGGGCGCGACCGCGATGGAAATGACGGGTTCGGGGAAAACCATCGGCTCCAGCGTCGCCGGAAAGTCGATATCGCACAGCGTGTGGCCGGTCTGCACGTTTTTGAGGCCGACGATGGCGATGATGTCGCCGGCTTGGGCGGTATCAATCTCGGTGCGGTCGTTGGCGTGCATTTCAACCATGCGGCCGACGCGCTCGGTTTTGCCGGTGAAGGTGTTGAGGACGGTGGTGCCTTTTTTGAGGGTGCCCGAATAGATGCGGGTGAAGGTGAGGGCACCGAACTTATCGTCCATGATCTTGAAGGCCAGGGCGCGGAACGGCTTGCTGGCATCGACGTAGGCATACTCGCCGGTCGGGTGGCCTTCGAGGTCCACTTCGGGTTGGGGCCGGACTTCCGTGGGGCAAGGCAGGAAGTCCACGACCGCATCGAGAATGTTTTGAACGCCCTTGTTCTTGAAAGACGAGCCGCAATAGGTCGGGAAGAAATCCATGGCAATGGTCCCCTCGCGGACGCAACGCTTGAGGGTGTCGAGGTCCGGTTGGTGACCATCCAGGTATTTCTCCATCACCTCGTCATCTTGTTCGATGGCGAGTTCCACCAGCTTGGCGCGAAACTCCTCGACTTTGTCCACCATGTCGGCGGGAACGGGGCCCACGGTCATGTGGTCGGGCAGGCCGGATTCATCCCAAATATAGGACTGGCGGGTGAGCAAATCCACCACGCCGACGAAGCTGCCTTCCACGCCGATGGGCAGGACCATCACCAGCGGCTTGGAGCCGAGGATGTTTAGAATTTGATCCACCACGCGATAGAAATCCGCACCGATGCGGTCCATTTTGTTGATGTAGATGATGCGTGAGACGTGGGAGTCATTGGCGTAGCGCCAGTTGGTTTCGGATTGGGGTTCGACGCCGCCGGAGGCGCAGAAGACGCCCACTCCGCCGTCGAGAACCTTCAGTGAGCGGTACACTTCGATGGTGAAATCGACGTGTCCGGGGGTGTCGATGATGTTGAATTGGTAGTCATTCCAGAAGCAGGTGGTGGCGGCGGACTGGATGGTGATGCCGCGCTCTTGTTCTTGCTCCATGAAGTCGGTGGTGGCGGCACCATCGTGAACCTCACCCATTTTATGAATCTTGCCGGTGAGCTTGAGGATGCGTTCGGTGGTGGTGGTTTTGCCGGCGTCAACGTGGGCGAAAATGCCGATGTTGCGGTATTTGGTGAGGTCCTTCATGCCTGTGGTGTGCTTCTGAGTTGCGGGCGACGGGTTCGCGCCGGGGGCGCATATCTAGTCGGAGATTCCGGTTTGGCAATCCTAGAGTTCTCGGATTTTCCCTTTAAATCGC
>JBILFE010000455.1:0-3880 GCA_044351705.1 Luteolibacter sp.
AAACACGCGCTGGACGAGATTCGGGTCATCTTCGCCGAACTTCCGCCGGAGTGGCTTCATTTGGATGGCGATGAAAGTTTGCCTGTGCAACTGGACGAGGAGAGGGTAATCTCGGTTCTGGAATTGCCATTCACAGATCCCGACCGTTTTTGGAGACTGCCGTGAATACCACCCAACATGCCTGCAATTATGCGATGCTCCGTTTCCTGCCCTATCCGGAAACAGGAGAGTTTGTGAACGTGGGCGTGCTTGTCACCTGCTTACAACCGTGCCTATTGCATTTCGTGGCCGAACGAAAAATGCCAGATCGAGCGAAGTCCATCTTCCCGAAGCAGAACGAGCAAGCGTTTGAGGCCGCCCTCAAAGCCCTGCGGCTGGAAATGGAACGGGTGAAACGCGGAGCCCATGACCCGAAGACTGTGCAGTTCGCCTTCAATGAATCGGTGCGCATCAGGGAGTCGGTCTTCCGTTTCGGTGAAGTTCGCACCATCCTAACGCCGAATCCTCAAGACCTGGGCGAAGAACTTTTCGCACGTTACGTCCGCATGGAAACGCCTGTCTTGCACGACGTGCAGGCGGCACGGGTGTGATAAGATCATGTCCGCGCTCAACGAATCCATCGTCGAAGATGCCGCACTCGAATGGTTCGGGGAACTGGGTTACGCGGTCGGGCACGGGCCGCACCTTGCTCCCGGCGAACCTGCGGCGGAGCGGGTTTCCTTTGGCGAGGTGGTGCTGGCGCCGCGCTTGCGCGAGGCGATCCGGCGGCTGAATCCGGCCATCCCCGATGACGCGCGGGAAGATGCATTGAGAAAAGTCCTGCGGGTGGCCACGCCTTCACTGGTGCAGACGAACCGCGCGTTTCACCGGATGTTGCGCGATGGAGTGCCGGTGGAATACCCGCGGCCCGATGGCAGTATCGCGGGTGACCATGTGCGGCTGGTGGATTTTTCGGATGTGCGCGCCAACGACTGGCTGGTCGTGAATCAGTTCACGGTGATCGAGGGCCAGCACAACCGGCGACCGGACATCCTGGTCTTCGTCAACGGGTTGCCGCTTGGCCTGATTGAGTTGAAAAACGCAGCGGATGAGGGGGCAACGATCTGGAGTGCCTATCAGCAGGTGCAGACCTACAAGGCGGAGATTCCCTCATTGCTGCAGTACAACGCGGTGCTTGTGGTGAGCGATGGTTTGCAGGCACGCATCGGTTCGCTCACGGCTAACCAGGAGTGGTTCAAGGTATGGCGCACGATTGACGGAGAGGGTGACGCGCCGAAGACGGCACTGGAGCTGGAAGTCATGGTGCGCGGGGTGTTCGAGCGGCAACGCTTTCTCGACCTGCTCCAGCACTTCATCGTGTTCGAGGAGGATCCGGACACCGGAGCGCTCCACAAAATCATCGCGGGCTATCACCAGTTCCATGCGGTCAATGCGGCGGTGGAGGAAACCGTGCGCGCCAGCGGCAAAGGCGAGAGCGGAGTGGATTTGCATGAGGGCACCTTTTGGTCCGGCAAGATGCAGGGTGGCAGGCCGGGCGACCGTCGCGCGGGCGTGGTCTGGCACACCCAGGGCAGCGGCAAGAGTTTTTCCATGCTGTTCTATGCGGCACGCATCATCCGGCATCCGGTGATGGAAAACCCGACGCTGGTAGTGCTCACCGACCGCAACGATCTGGACGACCAGCTTTTCGGCCAGTTCCAGCGCTGCGCCGACATTCTCGGTCAGACACCCGTGCAGGCCACCAGTCGGGACAACCTGCGTGAACTGTTGGCCGTGGCGAGTGGCGGCGTGGTCTTCACCACCATCCACAAGTTTTTGCCGGAGAAGGGCGAGAAGATGCCATCCCTTAGCGAGCGGCGTAACATCATCGTCATCGCCGATGAGGCGCACCGCAGCCAATACGACCTGATCGACGGCCTCGCCCGCCACATGCGCGACGCGTTGCCACAGGCGTCCTTCATCGGCTTCACCGGCACGCCCATTGAGAAAACCGACGCCAACACACGGGCAGTCTTTGGTGAATACATTTCCATCTACGACATCCAGCGGGCCGTCGCCGACAAGGCCACGGTGCCGATCTACTATGAGAGTCGTATTTCCAAGCTGGCCCTGAACGCCGCGGCCCTGCCGAAGCTCGATGAGGAGTTCGAGGAGATCACCGAGGGTGAGGAACTAACGAAAAAGGAAAAGCTCAAGACCAAATGGGCCGCGCTGGAAGCGTTGGTGGGCGATCCGAAACGCATCGCGCTCATTGCCGCCGACATCGTGGCACACTACGAGCGCCGGCTCGAAGCAATGGACGGCAAGGCGATGATCGTGTGCATGAGCCGCCGCATCTGTGTGGACCTGTACAATGCTCTCATTGCCCTGCGCCCGGATTGGGCCAGCACCAGGGATGACGACGCCGAGGCCGAAAAGGACAGGGCGTGCGTGGTCAAAGTGGTGATGACGGGCAGCGCCGACGACGGCCCCGCATGGCAGCCGCACATCCGCAGCAAGGACAAGCGCCGCAAGCTGGCAAACCGTTTCAAGGACGCCAAGGACCCGTTCCGCATCGTGATCGTGCGCGATATGTGGCTGACCGGGTTTGACGCGCCGTGCCTGCACACGATGTATGCCGACAAGCCGATGCAAGGCCACGGCCTGATGCAGGCCATCGCCCGCGTGAACCGGGTGTTCCGCGACAAGCCCGGTGGTTTGGTGGTGGATTACCTGGGTCTCGCCGATCAACTGAAACGCGCGCTTGCCACCTACACCGAAAGCGGTGGCCAGGGCGATCCCACCTACGACACGCGCCAGGCCATCGCCGTGCTGCTGGAGAAACATGGCATAGCCAGCGACATGCTGCATGGCTTCAACTGGGACAAATGGACCACCGGGAAGCCAGCCGAACGCCTCGCCCTGATCCCTGCGGGGCAGGAGCACATTCTCCAACAGGACGACGGCAAGAAGCGCTTCGTGCAGGTGGTGACGGAACTCTCCATGGCTTTCGCCCTGTGCGCTGCCAGTGACGAGGCGACGGCGATCCGTGATGACGTGTCCTTTTTCCAAGCGCTGCAAGCCGCGCTCAACAAGCAGAGTTCCAACAACAAGAAGACACCCGAGCAGATCGACGCCGCCATCCGCCAACTTGTGTCCACGGCAATCACGACCGACGGTCAGGTCATCGACGTGTTCACCGCCGCCGGCCTGCCCACACCCGACATCGGCATCCTAGACGACCGGTTCCTTGCCGAGGTGCGCGGCCTCAAGCACAAGAACGTGGCCGCCGAGTTGCTGGAGAAGTTGCTCAAGGATGAACTCAAGGTGCGCTCAAAACGCAACCTCGTGCAGTCGCAGTTATTTTCTGACAAGCTCAAGAAGACCCTCAACGCCTATCACAACCGCGCGATTTCCACGATGGAGGTAATCGAGGAACTCATCAAGCTGGCGAAGGAAGTCCAGGCATCCGGCCAGCGCAGCGGTCTCACCCCGGACGAGTGGGCGTTTTACGATGCGCTCGCCACCAACGACAGCGCCAAACAGGCGATGGGGGACGACAAGCTCAAAGTCATTGCCGCCGAACTCATCACCAAAGTCCGCCAAAGCGTGACCATCGACTGGACACTCCGGGAAAGCGCCCGTGCTAGGATCAAAGTGATGGTGAAGCGCATCCTCAACAAATACGGCTACCCACCGGACCTACAGGAGGAAGCGGTCAAAACCGTGCTCATGCAGGCAGAACTCCTGTGTGCGGAGTGGGTATGACAATGGCAGGATGGTTAGATCAAATGCCGAAACTCCGCATTTTCCGCTTCCTGTCTAGCAAGGATTCCGCTTTTCTTATGCCGTGTTACTTGCCGCCGCTATCGAACGTCTCTATGATCTGAAAGTCGGAACC
>JBILFE010000456.1:0-3879 GCA_044351705.1 Luteolibacter sp.
CTGCCCACCATCCAAGCCCTCATCGCCGCACGCAAGGCCGGCATCGACCTCGATTGGGACCGCGCCTGCGCCATCGACCTCGCCACCAAAGGCTCCGGCAAGAGCGTGGTGGAAGCCGTCCGCACTTCCGTCGATCCCAAGGTCATCGATTGCCCGAACCCGGCCTCCGGCCGCAGCACCATCGACGGGGTGGCCAAGGATGGCATTCAGGTCAAGGTGCGCGCCCGCGTCACCGTCCGCACCAATCTCGAACGCTTCGTCGGTGGCGCCAAGGAGGAAACCATCATCGCCCGCGTCGGCGAGGGCATCGTCACCACCATCGGCTCCGCCGCCTCCTATAAGGTCGTGCTGGAAAGCCCCGACAGCATATCCAAGGTGGTGCTGCAACGCGGGCTGGATGTGGGCACCGCCTTCGAGATCCTCTCCATCGACATCGCCGATGTCGACGTCGGCGACAACGTCGGCGCCCAATTGCAGGTGGCCCAGGCCGAGGCTAACAAAAACATGGCGCAGGCCCAGGCGGAAATCCGCCGCGCCGCCGCCGTCGCCCTCGAACAGGAAATGATCGCCCGCGTGGCGGAAATGAAAGCCAAGGTCGTCGAGGCGGAAGCCCAGGTGCCGCTGGCACTCGCCGAGGCATTCCGCAGCGGCCACCTCGGTGTGATGGATTACTACCGCATGGAAAATATCAAGTCGGACACCCAGATGCGCGGCACCATCGCCAAAACCGAAGGCGCCTGATCCGCCGCCCGCAGCGCCCGCGCCCGCCCTGCCGAGTCATTATAACAAATACCAGACAAGCCGCCTATGAATTGGATTCTGGAAAATCTCCAAGTCGTCGTTATCGTGCTCATTGTGGTGGTGACCCTGGTGCGCAAGGTTTTCGAGACCCTCCGCACTAACAAGCCTGCCGCCGGTCCCACCCTTGAGGACATGTTCGGCCCGGATGACGAACTTGACGAGGACGACACCCGGCGCGGAGCGGCGGAGCCACCGCCGTCACTGCCGCGTGAAACCATGACCCGCGAAGCATTGCGCAAAGTCACCTTGCCCGCGGACATGGGGGCTCACGACACCGAGGTCGAGCGGCAGCGAGAGATGCAGGAACGCCTGCGGAAAATCCGCGAAGCCAAAACCAACAAACAGCCGGCCGCTGCGGCCCCGATGCGGGTGAAACCGCCGGCCCACACCGCCGGTGGTTTGAAAAGCCGCCTGCGCAGCGGCAAGGAACTCCGCCGCGCCATTGTCATCCGCGAGATCATCGGCCCGCCGCTGGGGTTGCGCTAACGAGGCTTCGCCTCAGACGCAAGACGCAAGACGCAAGACGCAAGACTTGAAGACGCAAGACAAGAGATTTGACCTAACGACAACATCCTTGGCTTTTCAAGGACGCTAGAACAAGCCTTGCTTGCTCATGACGGCGGCGTTATCCTCGAAGCCCGCGCATGAATAAGCAAGTTGTTGGACGAATTGGAATTGGCCGCATGTCACTGTTGGTTGCGGCCGGGTTGTTGCCGCTGGCGGCGCTTGCCGAGAATTGGCCGCAATGGCGCGGCCCCTTTTCTAACGGATCAACCACTGCCACGGGGCTGCCGGAGGCGTGTGATGCGGCCAAGGCGAAGTGGGTCACTGCCATGCCGGGGGCGGGTTACGGGACGCCGGTTGTGTGGAACGAGCGGGTCTTTGTCACCTCCACGGATCCGGCAAGCAAAGGCCTGCTCGGCATCTGCGTCAACGCGCAGGATGGCAAAGTCCGTTGGCAGAAACGCCTCGGCGCCGAAATCAAGGCACCCCAAAACAATGGGGCGACGCCCTCGCCGGTCACGGATGGCAAACGCGTGTGTTTTCTGTTTGGCAGCGGCGATCTGGCCGCGTTGGACATGGATGGCAACTTGCTGTGGAGCCAGAACCTGGTCAAACAACATGGCAACTTTTGCACCAAGTTCGGCTACAGCTCGAGCCCGCTGCTGTGGAACGGCACCGTTTATGTGCAGATGCTGCGGCGGCCAAAACCGTATTCCGGCCCCGCCGGCACCGATCAGCCGCTCGACTCCCTGCTCCTGGCCATCGATTTGACCTCCGGCAAGGAACTGTGGAAACATGTCCGCAAATCCGCCGCGGTGGATGAATCGTTCGAGTCATATAGCTCCATGATCCCCCTTGCTAACAAGACCCGCAACGAGTTGTTAGTCCAGGGCGGGGATTGCATCAGCGGGCATGATCCGGCCACCGGCAACGAGTACTGGCGTTTCGATTACAACCCGCAGCGCGAAACCATTTGGCGTCTGATTCCCTCGCCGGTCACCGTCGGCGATCTGGTCGTGGTCACCAAACCCCGCGGCGGACCGCTGCTCGCACTCAAGGCCGGCGGCAATGGCCCGCTCGAACCCTCCGCCCTGACGTGGACCTACGACTCGCGCACCAGTGACTCCGGCACCCCCTTGCTCTATCAGGGGTTGCTGTATGTCCTGCAAAGCGACAAAAACGATCCATGGGCCAGCACCCACAAAACCAGCCCCGGCATTTTCCTGCTCGTCATCGATCCGGCCACCGGCATGGAAGTCGGCCGCTGTCAACTCGCCACGGGCGGCGCTTGGCGGACATCGCCCACCGGCGCGGACGGCAAAATCTATGTCATGAGCGAGGCCGCCGAAGTGGTCGTGGTCAGTGCCGGCCCCAACGGCAAGATCCTGTCCCGTGCCGACTACGCGGATGGCCCCGCGTGCGCCACCATCGCCGCAGCCAATGGCTGCCTCTTCATCCGCACCGCCACCAAGCTCACCTGCGTCGGCAAGTGACATCATGTCCGGCTATGTTGTTAGGACGGCGGCAGCTCCACAGTTCCTGAGCTAGTGTAGCCCGCCAAGCAGATTACACATTATCGAAAATCCTGGTTGAGGACTGACACTATCAGATTCGATTGACGATTGATGATTGTTGAATTCCGATTGTTGATGTGCGCTTGTTTGGCGCAGATGCTCAATTTCAAGCTCACTTCACAGGAAGTCTGAGCTCAGGCGGAGTCGGTCGGCAAATCTTTGGGGTCCTTGAGGAAATGGCGTTGCAGGCGGTAGACAATGGAGAAGAGGACACCCGTGCTCCAACCGAACATGAGCACACCGGTGACGGCCTCAATCGGCCCAAACACCCGCCAGGGGGCCGGCGGGATCACATCGCCGTAACCGACCGTGGCGTAGCTGGTGGCGGAATAATAGAACGAGATGTCGAAAGACGGGAAGCAGCCTTTGAGGCTATAGACTGCGGCCCACACGGTGATTTGAAGCAGATGGAGTATCAGCAGGCCGAACACCACACGGATGAGAATCCAGAACAATTTGGGGAGGCTGAAGCTGTGTTCCTTGCCTGGCCAGACACGGGTCAACCAGCGCAGGCCCAGCACCATGCCCAGACCGTGGATCGTGACACAGGCCGAAACTAACAAGAACAATACCAGCAGGTGTTTCAACATCGGGCAGGCAGGGTGATTCTGATGGATTTCCGTGCTTGCGTCCAGCCTGAATCGCGCTCCCCCAAGGGGGCGACCCAATTCCCCGCGTTGTGATGCCTGGCGGCACCTTGGTCCACCACCCGCCGGAGAATTACAAGAGCTTCATCGGATTGAACCAATGAAGGGCTGGAAAACGGGCAAATCCATGATCGGTGCTGACCAGGGTGGCGCGGTGCTCGATGGCGAGTGCCGCGAGCCAGGCATCGTTGATGTCGTTGCCAGACAACTCGAGAGCGGTGATGAGATCCGAAAAAATCCCGAGGTGGCGGCTGCCGGCTGCGAGGCGGCGGCTGCCGGGGTAGCTCCACAGATCGTCTCTCCAAAACCCGAGCGCATCAGTCATTGGCACCAGTCGCAGCTTGGGCAGCGTG
>JBILFE010000016.1:0-13327 GCA_044351705.1 Luteolibacter sp.
GTGATTGGCTGAATCTGTCTGTCATGTCAATTACATAATGACTGGCATTATATTTGTGTCACACGCCAGACCGGTATTTTCAAGCCAGACCTTGCCCTTTCCGCTTTAGCGACGCTCACCAATCCGGCGACTGCTGGCGCACAGCCTCATAGAGGACAATGGCAACCGCAGTTGAGAGGTTGAGGCTGCGGGTGCCGCCGGGCCGCATGGGGATGCACAAGGCGTGGTCGCCGGCCGTGGCGGTGATCGCCTGTGGCAGGCCGCGGGTTTCGCAACCGAAGACCAGGTAGTCACCGGGCTTGAAGGCGGCCTGCCAGGGCGATTGTTGCGCCTTGGTGCTGAGAAACCAGAACCGGGCGGCGGGATCCGCAGCATCGCACAGGGCATCAAAGGAATCCCACACCCGCAAGTCCACCTGCTGCCAATAATCCAGGCCGGTGCGGCGGACGTGCTTGTCATCGAGCGAGAACCCGAGCGGGCGGACCAAGTGAAGGGTGGACCCGGTGGCCAACGCCAGGCGGCCGGCGGCACCCGCATTGTGCGGGATTTCAGGCGTAACAAGCACGAGGTGGAACATATGCTAACAGAAAGAACGCCTCACTTGGGATCAAACACCACCCGGAAACCCAGATCGGCGCGGCGTTGCGCCCGGTCGTCAGTCCATTCGCGGGCCAGTGCGCCATTGGTGGGTTTGAGGAACGAAGCGCCGATGATGACCCACAGCCGCGCGCCGAGTGGATTGGCGGGATTAATAGCCTGGCGGCGCGTCCATTCGGCCACGGAGCCGGCCATGCCGAGCATTCCGGATGGGGTGCGGTCGGCCGTTTCCAAGGTGACAGACTGCCAGTTTCCGGGCGCGAGGGCGGGTGGTTTGCTGGCCCCCGCGCACAACGCGGCAAACCATTCTTCCTGCGTCGGCAGACGGCCATGGTTCAACTCCGCATAGGCTGCGGCATCCCACCAATCAACACCGATGACGGGTGAATCGAGCGTGACCGGGTGGCCCTGCCAGGTGCCATTGGCCCGCGCAGCATCCAGCAAGGCCGTCCAATCCTCAGGGGTGTGGCTGGTTTTACCGGCTGGCTGACTGTCGTGATCAAAGAGCCTGCCGCGCCCGTTCTTGGCGTGCAGGTCGAGTTTTTCGAGGAATTCCGCGTATTGGCCGATGGTCACTTCGTGTGCGGAGACGCGGAACGCGCGCAACGGTTCGGTGGTGCCATCCGGCGCCGGGTACATGCCATCGGCGATGTCCACTGCTTCAGGCAGGGTCACGCGCGGTGGTGGCGGCGGCGATGTTTTGTTAGGTTTAAGGACCAGCACGAGCGTGGCCAGCAGGATGATGGCGGCGGCCACCGCCATGAGGGTCAAGGCATGTTTATGCGCGGGTACCACAGCGGCGGTGACCGGAGAATCGATGGGAAGGGTTTCGGCAAGTTGTTGTTTGATCTGCTCGCAATAGCGCTGGATGCTTTTCCAAGTCAGCGCTTCGGCAGCCTGTTGCTGGCGCATCCACGACAACAACGTGTGCAAGCGCGTGGCGCCCGGCACCCCATCCGCCACCAATGGCGGCAGGCTGGCACCCAGGCCGGCGATATCGCGCCGGGATTGATCCGGCGAGCGGGGGCCGGCGAGCGTTAGGTTTTCCAAGCGGACGACGCCCTGGTCATCGATGTGGACTGCGGCGGGCTCAAACCCGGCAGTGGCATGGCCGTGGGATTCATGATAGAGATTGGCCTCGGCGATGCGCGACAGGTAATGGGCGAGGCGTTCGGGTTTGATGGACTCGGCGGCATCGAGGCGGTCCTTCAAAGTGGCGCCGGGCAGCAGTTCCCGCGCGTAAAAGCTCAGTCCGGGTTCTGCCACGGCCTCATAAACCGAGCCGATCATGGGATGATCCACGGCGGCCTTGGCGCGGATATCGGCGAGGAAAGCCTCGCCATGAGCGGCGTGGTCCGGGCGGAGTTCCTCGATAAGGACCGTGCGGTTGACGGATTGCTGTTCGGCGAGCCAAGTGCGGGTATGCAGGCCTTCTGCCACGCATGCCTTGAGCAGGTATTCACCGAGGTGGTGATGTTCGGATGGGGTATCCATGAAGGGGGTGCGCGGTTGCAATATCAACGGGGCGGCAAGACCATGGGCTGGTTTGGATCGAAATTCGGCGGCAGGGTGTCTTTGTCCAAAAACTCTGGGGCTTGCGGCGTCTCCGGCGCGGCGGTTTTCTGCTGGCTTCTGGCAGCCAGATCGCGCGGCCACGCCTGCACATCGAAAACCTCGCCCTTGTAGAGCAAGGAAACCACCTGGCCGTAATAGGTTTGCTCGCCAAACAGGTGTTGCGTGGTCTGGCTTTGTTTGGGGATGACATAGGTCATGCGCAGGGTTTCCTCGTCGCCGGCCCAATCAAAGGCCCCGGACACCCACTGTTGGGTCACCCACGACTTGTCTTCCAGGGGAATGATCCGGTCACGCGTGCTGTGGTTAAAAAACTCCACGGCCACACTCATTTCCTTCACTTCAATTTCGACACCGGGTGCCTTTTGGATCGGGATGGTTAGGATCACCCGCTGGCCACCTTCATGGTCCGGATCATTGAAAATGCGGACCCGGCCCAATGCGAGTTTGCCCAATGGCAGATCCGCCTGAAAGCCATCCCGCAATTTAGCGGCAGCCATCTCATAGAGTGCCCCCGAACCCGCGGTTCCCATTTGGAAAACCCTTTCATATGCAGCGGCAGCCGTGTCGAACACGCCCATGACCTCATGCGTCATGCCGAGTTCATACTGGATGTTAGGGTCTTCCGGGGCGCGGCTGCGGGCTTCTTCCAGTTTGAGAATGGCCAACCCCATATCGCCGGCCACACGCGCCTGGCGGGCTTCCTTGAGCAATTGCTCTGCGCGCGGATCGGCCACTTGCGGGGTGGTTAGCGAAGTGGGCGGCGGCAACGCGGGTGCCGCAACGGGTGCCGGATCGGCTGCGGGAGGAGGCGTGCTGACGACCACGGCATCCGCGCCCGGCGGATGTTTGGTGGCAGTTGGCACCGCCACCACCTTGATCACTTCCCGTTCCACCACCCGCACATGCCGCGAGGATTCCAACCGGGCGGCCAGCGCCAGCGCCGCCACCAGCAGTTGCCACAGCGCCACCGATCCCAAAACCCAACACGCAAGAGGGAAAACGGGCACCCTTGCGCGAGCAACTTGGAAATTCGTAGGTGGGTTAGACACTGCCGCACGACTGTGGCGGCCAATCCCACCCCTGTCAATCCGCTGCCGCTGCCATTGTGGCCGCGCGCGCGGAATTTTCATTTTTTTCATTTCCAGTGTTGCAGGATTCGCCGCCGCTTGCTATCAACCCGTTGCATGAAAACCGTGATCATTCGCCGTGTGGCCATCTTGAGTGTCGCTTTGTTTGCCTTATCCGCTTGCAGCAGCAAAAAGGATCAAGCCAAAATCAAATCCCTCGAATCGGATATCGAAACCATCCAAGAGGAGAACGCCGCCACCCTCGCTGAAAGGGAAAAGGAATTGCAGGAAAAAGACGATTTCATGCGCAATGCCCAAAGCGAGACGGCGCAACAGATCCAGCAACTCACCGGTGAGCGCGATACGGCGGTGCAGGAACTCGCCGCCGTCAAAAATGACATGGCCCGGGCCGAAGCCGCCCGCCTCGCCCGCCAACCCAAGGACGCTTCGACTCCCGGTCACGCCGACTTTGACCCCACCAAGGAAGCGAAAATCACCAGTGCCATATGCACCATTAGCGGCGATAAATCCTCCGGCACCGGGGTGGTGGTGTCGGCCGAGGGCAAGGTCTATGTTTACACTGCGGCCCAAACCCTCTCCGGCAACAACCGGCTCTCCATTTCCAACTCGGCTGGGCAGAGGTTTACTAATTTTGGCAACCTCGAAGTGGCGGACGGCGCGGACGTCGTGCGCCTTGAGTTGCGTGATGCGGCAGAGGCACCAGCCCTGCAATTGGTCGACGAAACCACCAAGGCAACCGGCAATACCGACATCACCGGGATGGTCGCCAGCACCACATCCGGCACGGTCACGGGTGACCGCGGCAAGGCCAATGGGCAAAGCAGCGACTTCATCGAAGTGGATGCCAGCGTCATCCAAGGCAAGCTCGGTGGTCCCTTGCTAGAAACCACCACTGGAAAGGTCCTGGCCATCATCACCAACCCGGCGGCGGAACGCATGAGCCCGCCAGCCGCCACCAATGTTGCCCCCGAATCCCTCTTCCGCGCCTGCCGCTTGAACCGCAAAATGACTTGGAAGACCATGCCCATCGCCGCCTTCCTCGCAGATTCGAAAAAAATCATTGATTTCGACAACATGACGCGAGTCGGCCAGGCCCTCGTCGGACTCACCGCCACGTCATCGGGGTTGTCTGGAATGAATGCCTCGGTGGCCGGCGGCAAATCCGCACAAACCATTCTGATGGAATCCAAGGACATCCCGGTGGCGGGGGAAGTTCTCGCCATGCACACACAACTGGCGGGGAAAAAATCGCGCACCAGCGAGATTGATTTGAAGAAGCGCTTGTCGAGCATGATCTCCAGCGCCATGAACCAAATGCAACGCGGCAGCGTTGGCTTTGATCCGGCCAAGTTCACCACCTACCACAGCCGCTTTGCCGAAAAGGCGCTCAAGGACCGCAAAGAGGCCGAACAACTCCTGCGCAACTCCGACGGCGCATCCGGCAAGTAACTTGCCTGGGGGGGACACCCAACCGGTTTCACCGGCGTGTCGAGCCCCGTGGCATGCTGCCGGCCAGCGGGGCATTTCTTTAGTTAGACTGATTTGTCGCCATTGCCGGAGGCACCATTCTCGGCTACGTTCCACGCCCAGATGAGCTCGCCATCGCCCCTTCATTACTGCCCGGATCTTTTCCGCTACAGCCGCCGACCGACCCGCGAGGTGATGCTGGGCGAGCTTGGAATCGGTGGCCGCAATCCGCTGCGGGTGCAATCCATGATCACCTCGGATACCCGCGACACGGCGGCCTGCGTCGCGGAAATCCTCGCCCTGGCAGACGCCGGTTGCGAAATCGTGCGCATCACCGCCCAAACCAAAACCTACGCCGCCAACCTCCAGCACATCGCGCATGCCGTGCGCAGCGCCGGCTGCCGGGTTCCGCTCGTCGCCGATATTCATTTCAAGCCCGACGCCGCCATGGAAGCCGTCAAGTGGGTCGAAAAAATCCGCATCAACCCGGGCAATTTCAGCGATCAGAAAAAATCCGTCATCCGCGACTACGACGCCGCCCGATACGACCGGGAACTCGCGCGCATCCGGGTGGAGTTTTCCCCGCTGGTCGTGCGCTGCAAGGAACTCGCACGCGCCATGCGCATCGGTACCAATCACGGGTCGCTCTCCGACCGCATCATGAACCGCTACGGCGATACCCCGCTGGGCATGGTCGAAAGCGCCCTGGAATTCGCCCGCATCGCGCGTGACCTCGATTACCACCAGTTGGTTTTTTCCATGAAGGCGTCCAACCCGAAGGTGATGATTGAGGCCTATCGCCTGCTCGTCGCCCGCCTCGCCGCAGAAGGCCCGGATTGGAATTACCCGCTCCACCTCGGCGTCACGGAAGCCGGCGATGGCGAGGATGGCCGCATCAAAAGCGCCATCGGCATCGGCTCACTCCTGGCCGATGGCATCGGCGACACCATCCGGGTCTCCCTAACAGAAGACTCGATCCACGAAATCCCGGTCGCCCGCGCGCTCGCCGCGCCCTACGATGCGCGTGGCGGCGGCGATGATGGCGGCGGCGATGGTGGTGGCACCACGCCGCAGGCGGTGGCGTCCTGCAGCCGCTCATCCCACATTCCCTCCTACGATCCGTTTACCTATGAGCGGCGCAAGAGTTCGGTCATCTCCGTGATGGGCCACGATGTCGGTGGCGAATCCACCGTGCGCGTGTTCACCACCGCGGAGCGCTGGGATGCCATCGCCCACAAAATCCCCGCCATGGGAGATTTCAAGCCCGAGGCCATCTTGGAAAAATCCGGGATCCTGGAACTCGATCCACGCGACGATACCGCCATGGCCGGTCTCCATGCCGCGCCCATGCCGCAACTCATCAGCGTGGCCGATGGCATCGACATGGAAGTCATTCACGCGTTCCGCCTGCTCGCCGCCCGCGCCGAGCCCCGCCATCCGATCCTGCTCAAGGACACACTGCGCAGTAGCTGCGGCTTCCAGCCGCAGTCCGCCATTGAAGACCTGCGGCTGGAAGCCGCAGCTACTGCCCTTACCGCCGCGAGCAACCTCGGATCGCTGCTGTGTGATGGCATTGGCGATGCCATTCTAGTCAGGTCCGAACCGGCACCCGGCGCCTCGCTGCGTCTTGCCTATAACATCCTGCAAGCGGCGGGCACCCGCATTTTCAAAACCGACTATGTGGCCTGTCCGAGTTGTGGGCGCACGTTGTTCAACTTGCAGCACACCACCCAGAAGGTCCGTGCCGCCACCGGCCATCTCAAGGGCGTGCGCATTGCCATCATGGGTTGCATCGTCAACGGTCCCGGCGAAATGGCCGACGCGGATTTCGGTTATGTCGGTGGCGCGCCGGGCAAGATCAACCTGTATGTCGGCAAGACCGCGGTCCAATTCAACATCCCGGAAAGCGAGGCCGTGGACCGCCTCATCGCGCTCATTGCCGAGCACGGCAAATGGCTGGAGCCGCCGCCGGCCAGCCCCGCCCCCTAACCCCCCACTGCCCCCCAATCCATGGCTGATACCGAAACCCTCACCCGCCCCTGCCCGGAAACCGCGCTTGATGTGCCGTGGCAGGTTGTCGTGCACGATGATCCGGTCAATCTCATGGGTTACGTCACCTGGGTGCTGATGAAAATTTTCGGCTACAACGAGCAAAAGGCCGCCCTGCTCATGATGCAGGTCCATCAACGCGGACGCTCCATCGTGTGGTCCGGCCCACACGAAGAAGCCGAGTTCTACGTCCAGCAACTCCAAAGCCACCAATTGAAAACGTCGCTCGAAAAGGCCGAATGAAACTCTCACCCTCACCCACTGGCGGTCTGCGCATTGACATCGAGGAGGCCGACGATTGGATCCTCCTGCTCGGCATCATTCATGACGCGCAAAGCACCGGCTTTGATCTGGCCAACCACGTCGGCGGCGTCATGCAACAATCGTGTGACTGGCAGGATTGGAAGGATTACGTCATTCCGGATATTCGCAAGGGCTATGAAGAACATCTCAAACGCGTCCTGAGCGTCATCGAAGCGGCCCAACTCGAGGCGGCCGGCGGCGCAGGCACCGTGTGGATCACCCGGGAAGATGCCTTCCATTGGTATAGCACCTTGAACCAGGCCCGCCTGGCCTTGGAAGATTGCCACCACTTCGGCCCCGGCGAAGCCATCGACCCAGGCCGGCTCCGCCCGGTCGAACTCGCCGCCTTGTTCCGCTCCCAATTCTATTGCGCGATCCAGAGTTGTTTGTTAGACCAGGGCCTCGGTTGAGGTGGCCGCGGTGGCGGTCACTGCAAGACGATGCCCACCGGGCAATGGTCCGAGCCTAACACCTGCGGCAAAATCTCCGCGGCCACGACCCGCTGGATCAACGGCGAGGAAACCGCGAAGTAGTCGATGCGCCAACCGATGTTGCGCGGCCGCGCGCCGGCCCGGTACGACCACCATGAGTAGGCGCCCTCCAAGTCCGGATGGAAATGCCGGAAGGTGTCGACAAACCCCGAATCCAACAATTGGGTGAAGCTGTCGCGTTCTTCGTCGGAGAACCCTGGGCAGAAGCGGTTTTCGCGCGGGCGGGCGAGATCGATTTCCTGATGGGCGACGTTCAAGTCCCCGCAAAACACCACCGGCTTGCGCTTTGCCAGAGTGCCCACATGCTGCCGGAATGCCGCGTCCCAGGCGAGCCGATAGGGCAGGCGCCGCAGGCCGTCCTGGGCGTTGGGGGTATAGACATTGACCAGAAAAAAATCCGGATACTCCACGGTGAGCACCCGACCCTCGCTGTCGTGTTCATCGATGCCCATGCCCGAAGACACCGCCAACGGCTTTTCCCGCGTGAACACCGCCACGCCGGAGTATCCAGGTTTCTGCGCCGAATTCCAATAATCGTGGTAACCGGCCAATTCCAGCGGCAATTGGACTTGCTCGGGCCGCGCCTTGGTTTCCTGCAAACACAAGATGTCCGGCCGCTCCGCCGTCATGAATTCACCAAAGCCCTTGCCCAACACCGCCCGCAGGCCGTTCACATTCCATGACAGCAATTTCATCGCGCGCCATCCTCATCCACATGCCGCGCTCTGACAAGTCTTTGTAGGCGCGTTGATCACAACGCGCGCCCGCCCTCTCTCACGGCGCAAACAACACCTTGCCGGTGCGGTCATCGGCGGTGAGGCGGGCGATGGCCGCGGGAAAGGCCGCCAGCGGGTGCGTGGAATCCACCGCTTGCACCAGCGTGCCGGCGGCGACCCGCGCGGCCAGATCGGCATACACGGCGCGCACCTCTGCGTCCGGGGCGTTTTCAATCCAGCGCGTCACCCACATGCCGCGGAGTTGGAGGTCGCGGAAAATGAGCAAGCCGTTAGGCACGGTGAGCGGGCGTTTGGCCATCGCGCCAAAGGTGATGTGCACGCCGCCCTCGCGCAGCAGGTTCATCAGGCGCAACGCGCTGTCGCCACCCACCGCATTGAATGCGAGCGCCGCAGTGGCGCCGCCGAGCGCCGTCTTGGCTGCCACCAACCCGGCCTCGTCATCCATCAACACCTCATCGCCGCCGAGTTGTTTGAGTTCCTCCACCAACTCCGGCCGGCGCACCAACGACAGCGTGCGGATGCCCAGATCGCGGGCAAGTTGGATCACACAGCGGCCGACCGCCGAGTTGCCCGCATTCTGCACTATCCAGCCGCCCTGCTCCGGCTTGCCAAAGCCATGCAGCAGGCGCCACGCGGTGGCCGGATTGACCTTGAGCATCGCCGCCTGCAACGGGTCGATCGCCGCCGGCAGCTTGAACAAAGCCTCCGCCGACACCAGCGTGTGGGTCGCCCACGTCGACGCGCGGCGCAAGAAAATCACCCGGTCGCCCGCTTGGTAATCCGCATGCTCGCTGGCCTCCACCACGCCACAGCCTTCGACGCCCGGCGTCGCAGGCAGTTCCGGCTTCACGCCGTACGTGCCTTCGATGAAATTCAGATCCGCCGGATTGACCGGTGCGGCCAACATTCTAACAAGAACCTGGCCGGTGCCGGGTGTCGGCGGGCTGAACGCTTGCACCTGGAGTTTTTCCAAGGGCGCCCCGGTCGCCTCTATCACCAGCCGCTGCCCGCCAAGAATTGCATCAATCGTTGCCATGCCCGGAACCTGCCACAGCCAGCCCGACATTCCAAGCGCGGAATCAATCCATCGGCGTGCGATTGGGCTTGATCGTTGCGATGGCTGCCACTAGTCCATCTGGGTCGTCACATCTTGAATTTACCTCTCAAAATAAGGCTCACCCGTTATGTCCGCGAAAAAACAGTCCAAGAAAAAGCCCACAGCGATTCCCCTGCCGCCTGCCAGCGACTGGCGCACCACCGATCAGGATGAGATCCTGCGGCGTGTGCAGCGTGCGCGCGACGAGCATCACGCCATCACGAACCTGGAGCCACAACACCCGGTCTTCTCAACCTTCCGCGTGGGCTCGCCGAGTGGCATGACCTATCAGGTTGAAATTCGTGACCTGGGGAGCCGTGCTTTTTCCTGTTCTTGTCCCGATTTCCGCATCAACGGTCTGGGCACCTGCAAACACGTAGAAGCCACCCTCATATGGCTCAAGCGCCGCCACAAGGGTGAAGTCCGCGCGGCGGAGCAACATGGCTCCACCCGCATCGATGTAGTGCCCGCCGAAAACACCCTGCGCATCGAACGCAATCTCACCCATCTCGCACCGTCCTTGCGCCCACTTTTCGACAAGGCCGGCCTTCTCCTCGGTGAGCCCGCCGCAGCCATCGATAAGCTCAGCCGCAACGGCAAAATCCGCATCTCACAGGAAGTTGCGCCGTTCCTCCAATCCCGCCGCCGGGCCGAGGAACGTTTGATCCTGCGCCGCGATTATGAGACCGGCGTCATCAATGGCTGCCACCCCGAGCACGTCACCCTCTGCCCGCTCTATCCCTATCAACGCGAGGGCATGCTGCACCTCGCCTTCGGCGAACGCGTGCTGCTCGCCGACGAAATGGGACTTGGCAAGACCATCCAAGCCATCGCCGCCTGCGCCCTTCTCCACCACCTCGACAAGGCGCAACGCGTCCTCGTGGTCACCCCCGCCTCGCTCAAGACCGAGTGGGAGGAGCAAATCCGCAAATTCACCACCCTCAGCCAGCGCCTCGTCTTCGGCCCGCGCAGCACCCGCGTAAAATACTATGAAGATAGTAGCACGCCCTTCTTCACCATCGTCAACTACGAGCAGGTGGTCACCGACGGTCTCGACATCAACGCACGGCTCAAGCCGGACATTGTTATACTGGATGAAGCCCAGCGGATCAAGAACTGGGCGACCAAGACCGCGCAGGCCGTCAAGCGCCTCGAAAGCCGTTATGCCTTCGTGCTGACCGGCACCCCCATCGAGAACCGCATCGACGAACTCTATTCCATCGTTGATTTCCTTGACCCCTCGCTGCTCGGCTCGCTGTTCCGTTTCAACCGCGATTTCTATCAGTTTGACGAAAAAGGCCGTCCCTCCGACTATCAAAATTTGCCGGCCCTGCGCGAGCGCGTCCGCCCGGTCCTGTTGCGCCGGCGCAAACACCACGTCGAAACCGAAATCCCCGACCGCAGCGACCGCAACCACTTCGTTCAGCTCACACCCGCCATGCGGGCCGAGTATGACGAATACAAGCAACAGGTCTCGCAGCTCGTCCAGAAGTCCCTGCGCCGCCCGCTGACGAAGCGGGAGCAGGACTTGATCATGATCTTGTTAGGCATGATGCGCATGATTTGCGACTCGCCATCGATCATCAAGAACCACGAATGCCAGGACTGCCCCAAGCTCGACGAACTGGCCCGCGTGCTCGACGAGTGCCTCTCCGATCCAGACGTCAAGGTGCTGGTTTTCTCCGAGTGGGAGGGCATGTTGAACAAGGTGCGTGTCTGGGCCGATAGACACGGCATCGGTTACGCCTGGCACACAGGCAGCGTCCCGCAACAGCGCCGCCGCGGTGAAATCCTCGCCTTCCGCAACGATCCGGATTGCCGGCTGTTCATCAGCACCGACTCCGGCGGGGTCGGTCTCAACCTGCAGAATGCGAGTGTCGTCATCAACTGCGACCTGCCATGGAATCCGGCCCGCCTCGAACAACGCATCGCCCGCGCCTGGCGCAAGCACCAGCGCCGCGCCGTCACCGTTGTTAACCTCATCGCCGAAGGCACTCTTGAGCAGGCCATGCTTGAAACCCTGGCTAACAAAATGACCCTCGCCGAGGGGGTACTCGACGGTACCGAGAAATCACTCAGTGAAGCCAACCTCGCCCGTCTCCAGCAAATCCTCAGCATCACGCCGACTGGCTCACCCATCCCCAAAGCTCCGCCGGCAGATCCGGCCCTTGCCTTCGCCCAGCGCGCCGCTGAAATTGTTGGAACTCACCTCACGCACTGTGAGGAAGTCATTCTGCCGGGCCTAAGCACGCCAGTGGTGGTCGCCGTGCTGCGCAACCGCGAGCACCAGGCCGCCCTCGAAGCGCTCCATCGCGAGATCGATTGGCGCGGCAACACCCCGGCCCTTCACGTCCTCGACGAGAACATCTGGGGTGCCATCCAACAATTAGTCGCCAGCGGTCTGGTCACCCTCAACACCCGCGCCACCCGTCCGCTGAGCGGTGCCGCTGCGCAGCCGCGGCCGGCTCTAACTGCCGAGCAACTCCAACGCATCACCGATCTCCGGGCCTTCGCCGCGAAACAGGACAAGGTCGCCAAGTTCCTCAGCGCCGAGGATCTCGCCGAGGACGCAGCGCGCCACACCCAAGCCGCCGCCAAGGCACTGGCCCAGGCCCACGCCATCGAGAACCATTTGCCGGAAGTGTGAGAGGTGTTTGACCGATCAGAATGCCATGAGGTCTAGCAGGAAGGCGAGGATCTCGGCGTCCTTGGGCATTTGGCTAGCGGTGATAGCAAATGTCAATGGAATTGTTGACCCGTACCTATCATGGCCAGCCGTCCCAAACTGGCCCGGAAGCATGCCAGACAACCGGATATTTTTTCCGCCAATCAGCCACAATCGGCTAAGGAATCAGCCAAACCTCCCGTTTGGGATGTGCCCCTCCCGTATGCCGTTCGCCATCCCCCACACCCGGACCATCCACTCACACCCGGGCCCGCCCCGGCGGCGGAAGCGTGGAACGCCAGAAATCAAGACGATGCCACTTGATAGAACAATGCCACGTATGTTCGGAATTGCTGGAGCCTCAGTGCTGATGCTGGGTCTGTTGCTCATGCATTATCATCGGATCAAAACAGATTTTGATTTTGATTTACATGCCGACTCTCCACGCATGCAATTACCGACGGCTTCCGGGGCCCGCAACATTGATATTGGCTACGGAATGCCGACCTTGAGCTGGACTGAAAAAAAAGGTTGGGTTGCATATGGCGTTGGGGCGATCAGAGACGAACAGCTCGACTTGTATCTGAAAAAAACGGTTGAACGACATCAAGGGCGAGGGTGGCGGCCAGCGGTCCGGATCCGGGTGCCGGCGGATGCACCGGCGAGGCATTTTGTTAACCTGGCAAGGCATGCGCAGCGGGCCGGAATTGCTATAATTCTTGTTGCCGTGATTCATCCTAACGCAATTCCCTGATATTGGGGTAAATCGCGGCAAAGAAACCACTGAGAGTACTGATAATCCTAGATAGCAAAATGGGAACCACTGATTTCACTGATTGTACTGATTCTGAATAGCTTGCATCTCCAAGCTCGCTCACCTAATAGGTGAATGGTCTATCTGGCAAAGTTACCCTGATTCTTTCTGTGAAATCAGTGAAATCAGTGGTTCCAGCAGCCATAACCACCAAGTCCATTTTTCCTTTCAAGGATAATTAATTGATATATATTTCAGTGGTTTCAGTGCTTCAGTGGTAAAAAATCGTCATCCACGATTCCGCCCCGAATAATTCTAACCCATTCATCATTCGTGTCTATTGGCGTTTATTGGCGGTTCCATTTTCCCCTTTAGGTTCATGGGTTGCGACATGGCGCGCGAGTCACGCCAGCGCGGCGGCAGCTCCCTGATCCAGAAAGAAGGCGGTATTCGGGTGTTGTTGCAGGAACGAGGCGCTCACCTGCCCGGTGATGGGTCCTTCAAT
>JBILFE010000017.1:0-13287 GCA_044351705.1 Luteolibacter sp.
TGCCGGACCTGTGGTGGGTGCTATCGCTCATCATCAGTTGCGGCACGGTGGCAGGCGCGCTGATTCCGGAATTCACCAAGGTGTTTGTCAGCACCAAATCCCGCCACGTCAGGGAAGTGACCAATTGCTCCAAGCACGGTGGGGCCTCGCTCAACATCCTGTCCGGCTTTGTGGCGGGCAATTTCTCCGCCTTCTGGATGGGCCTGGTGATCATGGCGTTGATGTTTGCCGCCTGGCAGTTCTCGATCAACCCGGATCTCATGGCCATCATGCCGCCAAAGTTCGCCTTTGCCGCGCCGATCTTTGCCTTCGGCCTGGTGGCCTTCGGCTTCCTTGGCATGGGCCCGGTCACCATCGCGGTGGATTCCTACGGCCCGGTGACCGACAACGCCCAATCCGTCTATGAATTGAGCCAGATCGAGGGTCGGCCTAACATTGCTGCGGAAATCAAGCAGGACTTCGGTTTCAATGCGGATTTTGACAACGCCAAGTACCAACTGGAAAAGGGCGACGGCGCGGGCAACACGTTCAAGGCCACTGCCAAGCCGGTGCTCATCGGCACCGCGGTGGTTGGAGCCACCACGATGGTGTTCGGCATCATCATGTTGTTAGAGAACAAGTTCGGCGATGTGGTCAACAAGCTCTCCATCGTGCAGCCTGAAATCATCCTCGGCCTGATCATGGGCGGCTCGGTCATTTACTGGTTCACCGGGGCCTCCTGCCAGGCGGTGGTCACCGGTGCCTATCGGGCCGTGGTTTACATCAAGGAAAACATGAACCTCGACACCACCACCGCCTCCGACAAGGACAGCAAGGAAGTGGTGGCCATCTGCACCAAGTATGCGCAGAAGGGCATGTGGAACATTTTCATTGTGGTGTTCTGCTTCGCGCTGGCGCTGCCGTTCTTCAACCCGTATTACTTCATCGGCTACCTCATCGCCATCGCCTTCTTCGGCCTATTCCAAGCCATATTCATGGCCAACGCCGGCGGTGCCTGGGACAACGCCAAGAAAATCGTCGAAGTGGACATGCGTGAAAAAGGCACCGAGTTGCACGACGCCACCGTGGTCGGCGACACCGTGGGCGATCCCTTCAAGGACACCTCCTCGGTGGCGATGAATCCGGTCATCAAGTTCACCACCCTCTTCGGCCTGCTCGCGGTGGAAATCGCCGTGGAAATGTCTATCAAATACAAAGAGCATCTGAAGCTCGACCCCGCCACCACCAATTGGAGCCCTTGGATCGGCGGTGCCTTCTTCCTCATCGCCCTGCTCTTCGTCTATCGTTCGTTCTACGGCATGCGCATTCCCGAAGAGGATTGATCACGCCCGATGCAACCGTTTCCAACAGGCTCCGGCGCTACCGCCGGGGCCTGTTGTGTATGGACGCGATGTACTGAGCCTCCGTCCATGCATGGGAGGACATCCTGTGGTCCGATCGGACATCAGGATGTCCCGTGGCTCACCGAGGGTACGCCTGCAGAGCAATGCCTGCCGCCTTGACTCTGGCCCCGATCCCGAGTAGGGTGAGCTGCCGATCTACGGGCAATCATCTGATTCAATATGGGATGGGGGGCGGGCGAGGAGTGGCTCACGCCGCGCCCTCCGAGCTTGAAACTCGCCATTGGCCCGCGCGCCGAGCCGCTGCCGGCGCGCGGGCTGTAACCTGTCAATATTCAAAACCATGAACAAGTTCCTTGGATGTCTTGCACTGGCAGCCGGGTTCAACGGCTGCGATTCCAACCAACACGCCGGGACGAAAACGCTCGAAAAGGCGGAAGTCGGTTTCGCGGTCGAGCGCCGGCAAATGGTGGCCGCGCAAATCGCCGGACCGGGCCGGAACATCAGTAATCGCCGAGTCTTGGAGGTGATGGCCGCCGTGCCGCGCCACGAATTCGTGCCGGTTGCCCACCGCCACTTGGCCTATCAGGATTGCCCGTTGCCGATTGGCTACCAACAGACGATATCCCAGCCGTACATCGTGGCATTGATGACCGAGCAACTCGACCCGCAACCCAACCACCGGGTGTTGGAAATCGGCACCGGTTCGGGCTATCAAGCCGCTGTGCTTTCGCGCCTGGTCAAGGAAGTCTATACGATTGAGATCATCGAAGCGCTGGCCACGCGCGCCACTGACGACCTCCGGCGCCTCGGTTACACCCATGTGTTTGTCCGCGCCGGCGATGGTTACAAGGGGTGGCAGGAAAAAGCACCGTTTGATTCTATCATCGTCACCTGCGCGCCGGAGCGCATCCCGCAGCCGCTGGTGGACCAACTCGTGGAAGGGGGTCGCATGATCATTCCAGTCGGCCCGTACCTACAGCAGGAACTCTACCTGCTGGTAAAGCAGGGCGGCAAGATCAGGCAACACAGCGTTCTGCCGGTGCGCTTCGTCCCCATGACCGGCCAAGGACAGAACCACTGATCGAGGAAGGTGCGTGCGTCTCTTCGGAAACGCGTTGTAGGCTCACTTGCCCAGCCACTTGCGCCACGCAGCCTCGGCTGCGGCGGCATCTATCAAGCGGTCGGCGGCCAGCACCCGGTACCTGCGGTTAGACACCGCCGGATGTGCGTCATCCAGCGGCAGGGGGTTGTCGGCGACCGGATTGAAATTCACAAACGGCGTGCCATTGCCGGTTTTGGAATCCCATACCCGCAGGTGCTCCGGGGTACCCGCGACCTCGGCCGCCGCACTCATCATCAGCACCGTGGCCGCGCCGCCCGGGGTAGGGCCGCTGACGAGCACCCAGCGTGCCGGCTTGCCGTTGGCGTCGTCGCGGCCATGGCCCTCGCTGGTGAGCATGCGGCTGTTGTCCTTGTGCCACGAGGCGGGTCCGCGCCACGAAAATCCGCTGTAACGGTAATTGATGATGCTAACAGGACTGCCCGTTGCCCGCTGGCGCAGGGCAACATCGATGACTTGAGCATCTGCGCCGTCCAGTGAGAGAGCGACCCGGGCAATCTCATCAATTACCGCCTGTGCACCGGCACCCGGCTTGCGCACCACCACCTCGTTGTGGAGTTCCCACTCAAGTTTATCAGGCCCGCTGGGCAATTGCTTGACGCCGTGCGCCACCTGCGCGCCCTGGCCTTCCTGGATTTCCCAACAATTGAAGCGCGCACCATCGATCTCGATGAACTTCCATGGCCACCACAGGCCGAGGTGGTGCAAATGGTCGGTTGGCTGCAACGTCGTCCATTCAAAGCCCGACGGGGTGCGCAGCGGGTGCAGGAACGCGCTGGCCGCAAACTTCGCGCCGCCGGCCGGCTGCGCCAAGGGTGTGCTCTGCCAGGCTAACATCAGAGTGTCACCGCGCCGGGCCTCGACGCGCCCGTTTTGCTCCGCGACCACCCACTTTTCCGCAGGTGCCGAGAAAACAGGCATGCCCGTCAGCGCCACCGTGCCAATCAGGCTCCCCATGAGTTGGTTGATATTGTTAGTTTTCATGATCGATTTCATGCCGCAGTTCCTGTACGGACTACAGCCCGCATAGCGTCTCGGCCAGGGCGGCGGCTAACGGGCTGAGCAGCAGCGCGGGAAACAAGCCGAGGACGACCACCAGCACGGCCGGCACGAGCACCGCCAGGCGATGTGGCAAGGACATCGCCACGGGTGCCGGATCCACAGCTTCTCTAACGAAAGCCTGCTTCAGCACCATCAGATAATAATAGAGTGAGACGGCACTCATGATGGCACCCAGTCCAACCAACCAAGTGAGACCCGGCGCGCCAGGTGTGGGGGAGGTTGCCATCGCCGCGCTGAACATGACAAATTTGCCGGTAAATCCCGCCAGCGGTGGAATGCCGGCCAGCGAGGTGATGAACACCAGCAAGGCCACCGCTTGTAACGGCGAACGATGGACCAACCCGCCAAAGGATGTCAGGGAGTCGTCGCCGCAGTCACGCTCGACGGCGGCGGTGACCGCCAGCGCGCCAAAGGTTGATAGGCCATAGACCACCACATAGAACAAGGCGGCACTTGCGGCAAGGCTGCCATTGGCGGCGAGCGCCACGAGCAGATAGCCGGTATTGGCCACCGCCGAGTAGGCGAGCAAGCGGCGCACACTGGATTGGGCGAGGGCGAGGACGTTGCCAAAGACCATGGAAACGGCAGCCAACACTCCAAGCCATAGCGACCATCCGGGTTGCATGGCGCCCCACGCGGCGGAACCTCCCGCCTCCTTGAAGCCCATCAGCAACAAGCGCACCATCACCAAAACTCCAACCGCTTTGGACGCCGCAGCCACCAAGGCCACGCTGGTGGCCGGGGCTCCTTCATAAACATCCGGCGCCCAATAGTGAAACGGCGCAGCCGCCAGCTTGAAACCCAAGCCAACAACCACCATCACCAGACCCACCACTGCAAACGCCGGCAACGATCCGGCCGCCTTGAGCGTGGCGGCCATGTCCGGCAAGCTCAGCGTGTGGCAATAGCCGTAAAGCAAACTGATCCCAAATAGGAAAAACGCGGCCGACACCCCGCCAAAAAGGAAGTATTTCAATGACGCCTCCGCCGCATTGGCGCTGCGCGAGAACCCGGCTAACAGATACAACGATAGACTCGCCAGTTCGAGCGCCACGAACAGGAATAACAGATGGTTGGTGCCGACGGTTAGGAGCAAGCCGGTGAGCGCAAACAACAACAACGCGTGAAACTCGCCGGGTTGTTTGATTTCATCGCGCGCCGGCGGCAGCAGCACCGCCAGCAGCCCCAGCAATAACACCACCGCCTTGAACAGGCGCGCCAGCGGGTCCATCGCTATGAACGAATGCCCGGCCTCGGGTGTTGTCGGGCAGAAATACAACACCGCGCAGGCAACGGCGATGCCAAGGGTGGTAATGACGATGCTCAAATCCGTGGCCAGCGAGCGCCGGGTTTTCGCCTCGACGGCCACGGCCACCCCGAGCAGCAGCAGTGCCGTGATCACCAGCACAGCCTCAGGCAGCAGTTGAATGAATAATGTGGAGTAGTTCACGGCATGGAAAGGATCGATTGGAACAGGGGTGAGCGCAGGCCATCATCTATCAGGGTAACCCATGGCATCGGATAGACACCGATGGCCAGCGACACGATGAGCAGCAGCGCGATGGCGGTAATTTCCGGCCATGTCAGTGGTGGCAGCGGCGGCGCGACTGGCGCCGTCGCCAGCCTGACCGGGAAGAACGCGCGATGCATCGCCCGCAACGAGAAGGCACCGGTCACGATGATGCCGAGCGCCACCGGCAACAACAGACTCGGATAGGATTGCCACAGCCCGATCACCACGGAGACTTCGGCCACAAAACCGCTGAAGCCCGGCAACCCCATCGAGGCCGCCGTGGCCAGGGTGAAGGCAAATGCCGCGCCCGGCAACGTGCGCCACAAATCAAACGCTTGCAACGCGGACAAATCACGGGTGTGGGTGCGTTCATAAACCACCCGCCCGGCAATGCCGAAGAGCAGTCCGGCGATGATGCCGTGGGAAATCATTTGCAACGCCGCACCGCGCAATCCCCAGTGGGTGGCCGTGGCCAGACCTAACAAAATAAAACCCATGTGGCTCACGCTCGAATAGCCGATGACGAATTTAAGGTCCTTTTGCTGCAAGGCGGTGAGTGCGCCGTAAATGATGCCGACCACCGCCAGCACGGCGATTGCCAGGCGCCATTGGACAAAGCCCTGTGGAAACAACGGCATCGCCACGCACAGCGCGCCGAACGCCCCGAGCTTCATCACCACGCCGGCCAGCAACATCGATGCCGCTGTCGGCGCCGCCACGTGACCGGTGGGGGCCCAGGTGTGAAACGGCCACATGCCCGCCAACACCGCAAATCCCAGAAACAACAGCGGAAACGCCCAGGCCTGCATCGCCGGCGCATACTTCACGCTGGCCAAATACTCAAGGTCGAAGCTGGTGCCGCCCGCCGCCGCATACGCGACGATCAAGCCGATGAGAATCAAGGCGCTGGAGGCGATCGAGTACAGCGTGAGCTTCATCGCGCCATACTCGCGGTTGGTGGAGCCCCAAATCGCGATCAACATGTACTTGGGCAGGATCACGATTTCGTAAAACACAAACAGCAGGAATCCATCGCGGCTGAGGAACACGCCATAGACACCGCCTATGATCGTTAGGAAAAACGCGAAAAACGCGCGTGGCCGCTGCGTCACCGTCCACGAGAACAACACCCCGGCAATCGCCACCAGTCCCGTGAGCAGCAGCAAGGTGAGACTCAAACCATTGGCCGCCAAATGAAAGCGAATGCCCAACTCTGGAATCCACGGCTTGTCGAATGACCACGCCACCGCATCCGGATGCTGTAGTTTTGTCAGGCAGGCGGCGGCGGCGGCCAGCGCCCCAATGATGGAAGCGAGCAAGGCAATGACCCGTGCCAAGCCGGCGGCGCGGGCTGGCAGCAGGAGCACTAACAAGGCCCCGGCAAACGCGGAAGTGAGTGTCCAGGCGGGAGTCATGGGAGAATGTGGAGGAGGTCGAGGAGGCGCACGGTGTCGGCGTTGAGACAATGCAACAGGACTTGGGGCCACAGCCCCGGAATGATGATCAGGGCGATGGCTGGGGCCAGGATCCAGCGTTCCGCTGCGGATAGATCGGGCCACTTGGCACAGGCCGGATTGAGCGGGCCGTGGAACACCAAGCGCACCATGCGCAGGAAAAACACCGCGGTGAGCAGCAGCCCGATCACGGCAACCGCCGCCGCCCATGGCACCAGCGCGTAGACACCGTTGAAGATCAAGAACTCACCGACAAACCCACTCAAGCCCGGCAACCCGAGCGAGGCAAAGATCGCCAGTCCCATCAAGCCGCAAAAGATCGGCGCCCGCGCCCGCAGCCCACCAAAGTCCGTTAGCGCGCGCGCCCCCCCGCTGCGTTGTTCCATCAGGCCGATGCAGAAAAAGAGCGTGCTGGCAATGATGCCGTGATTGAACGCTTGTAGGATCGTGCCGGAAATCGCCGCCGCATGCGCGCTACGGTCGGTATGCACCGCCGCCGCCGCCACCACCGCCATCGCGCAATACCCGAGATGATTCACCGATGAATAGGCAAGAATGCGCTTCAGATCGCGCTGCGCCAGCGCAGCCACCGCGCCTAACAAAACAGTCGCCACCGCCAGCAGCATCAGGGCCGGTGCCAACGCCGGCAGCACCTCCGGAAAGATCGGCAGCAGAATCCGCAGCAAGCCATACACCCCCATCTTCGAGAGCAGGCCGGTTAGCAGCATCGTCACCGGCGTGGGCGCCTCGGCATAGGCTGCGGGCAACCACGCGTGGAACGGAAACACCGGCAGCTTCACCGCCAGCCCGAGAAATACACACACCGCCACCGCGCCTAGCAAAAATTGGCCAGTGTAGCCGGTGCTGGAGTAGGTATCAGCCAGCGCCGGGACCAGCTTGCCGGCGGCCGCCAGATCCCCCAGCTTGGAGAAATCCATGGTGCCCACTGACAATTGCAGCGCCAGAAATCCTAACAACATGAACACGCTGCCGCCAAGCGTCATGATGAAAAACCGCAACGCGGCGCGCGGCGCGCCCGGCCCGCCCCACAACCGGATGAGCAGATAGGAAGGAATCAGCGTCATTTCCCAGCACAGGAACCACGGCACGAAATGCCGCGCGGTGAAGACCCCGAAGAGCATGCCTTCCAACACCAGCACCAAGGCGCAATAGGCACGGCCGCCCAACTCGAGCTTGGCGGTGGCCGCCAGCGCGAACAAGGTGACCAAACTGGTTAGCACCAAAAACAACCACGAGGTGCCGTCCACCGTGAAGCGCAGGAAAATCCCGGCATCCGGCAGCCAACTCGATTGCCACTCGGCGATCACGCCATTGGCAGCGCCCGCCTGGTGAGACCCGATGAAGACCACCAGCACCAACGGCAGCAGCGCCCAGATGATGGCGGCACGGTTGGCACAGGCCTTGTCCAGTCCCGTCCATCCGCCGAGGATGGCAGCACCTATCAATGGAATCAATAACAGTGAAAGTAACAACATGGCGGATTATGCGGTGAGCCAGAAGTAAAGGATGAGAAGCACGGAGGTGCCCAGACCGATCGCGCGCAGATACGCCTGCGGCCGGCCGGACTGGCACGCGGATGCGGAATCCGCGCTGCCTTGCAGACTCGAGCATGCTTGATTGAACCCGTCGTTGAGGCCTTTTTCATCAGCGCTGCCGGTCCAGCGGCCGAACATCTTGATGACGCCTTCTGCCAATGCCATCAGCGGCACGAAAAAGTGGCGTTCGATGCCGTCGACCCCCCGGGCCAACACCGCCAGCGGCGCGATAATGAACCGATCATAAGTTGCATCGAAGCGCATCCCTTCGCCGAGGAATTTCCACACCCAGCCGAGTTTGCCTTCCAGCGGGTCGGGCGCGCGGCTGTCGCCGGAGGGGTTTCGATAGACCAGCCACGAGGCGGTCACGCCGACGGTGACGAGTGCCAATGACAGGCCGATGAGTTTGAGCGCCTCGGGAGTGACGAGGGCAGCGGCATTGAAATGGGCGGATTCGCCCAGCAACCATTCCTCGAACCACGGCCAGGCGGGCGTGCCGATGAGTGCCAGCAACATCGCACCTGCGGCTAACACAAACAACGGCACCAGTATCACCGGCGGGCTTTCGTGCGGATGGGACACTCCCGGACTGCGCGGCTTGCCGAAAAACACCAACAACGCCTGGCGCGTCATGTAGAATGCCGTCAGCAGGGCAGCCGTCGCCGCTAACAAAAACGGACCATGTCCGCCGGGCCAGATTTCCGCGCTGTGCAGCACCGCTTCCTTGCTCCAGAACCCGGAGAAGACAAACGGGAAGCCGGCCAGCGCCATCATGCCGATGGCATAAGTGAAGAATGTTTTCGGCATGGCCTTGGCCAGCCCACCCATGCGACGGATGTCTTGTTCGTCATGGCAACCATGAATCACCGAGCCGGCCGAAAGGAATAACAAGGCCTTGAAGAACGCGTGCGCGATCAAATGGAACATCGCCGCAGCCACCCCGCCGGTGCCCAGCGCCACCATCATGAAGCCGAGTTGCGACACCGTCGAGTAGGCTAGAATGCGCTTGATGTCGTTCTGGCCGAGTGCCACGCAGGCCGCATACAACGCGGTGATGCCGCCGATCCAGGCGGTGGCAGTTAACGGCAGCCCGGTGATGCCGCTGTTCATGAAAATCGGATGGGTGCGGGCTACCAAAAAAACCCCGGCCGCCACCATGGTGGCCGCGTGAATCAGCGCGGATACCGGAGTCGGGCCTTCCATCGCGTCGGGCAACCAGGTGTGCAAGGGAACCTGGCCGGACTTGCCCATGGCTCCGACTAACAACAATAACGCCGCCGCCGCCGATACCGTCAGGCCGCCAACCGTGGTGATGCCAGCCAGGGAACCGAGCGCGCCGGATTCTAACAATCCATTGCCACCATCGTAAAACAACAACGTGCCGGTCTGGCCGTAGAGCCAGATCATGCCGAGGAAAAACGCCATGTCGCCCACGCGGGTGGTGATGAAGGCCTTCTGCGCCGCTGCCGCCGCCGATGGTTTTTCAAAATAATAACCAATCAACAGGTACGAGGCCAGCCCGACCAATTCCCAGGCCATGAACAACAACAACAAACTGTTGGAGTAGACCACCATCAGCATCGCGCCGGAGAACAACGAGAGAAAGCAGAAGAAGCGCCCGAAGCGGGCCTCTTGCTTCATATAGCCGGTGCTGTAGAGGAAAATCCAGAACGCCACAAACGACACCATCGCACCCATTGCCGCACTCAACGGGTCTAACACCAACCCCACCTTCAGCGCCACCTCGCCGAAGCTGAACCAGGTGCTAGCGGTTTCCAAATGGAAGGCATGGCCACGCGCAGGGGCCAGCGTGCAGGCCAAGGCTCCCAGCGCGATCACGCAGGAAACCAACAAGGCGCCAAGCGCGAGCCACGAGGCGGGCCGGCCGAACCGGTCCGGCATCAGCGCGGTGACACCGCCAGCCAGCAGCGGCAGCAGCGGCACCAGCCAAAGCAGATATGGAAGATGGGGTGAAAGCGCGTCAGCCATGGAGGGAATCAAGGCGGTTGAGGTCGGTGGATCGGGTGTGACGGAAGACCATCAGGATGATGGCCAGCCCCACGGCGGCCTCGGCGGCCGCAATCGCAATGGAAAACAACACGAACAACGGACCAGTTAGAAAATCATCCGGCGGGCCGTAGCGCCAGAAGGCGATGAAGTTGATGTTGGCCGCATTGAGCATGAGTTCGATGCCGACCAGAATCAGGATCGCATTGCGGCGGGTCAATACGGCTAACAAACCGAGCACAAACAACAACGAGGAAAGCGTGAGCAGCAATGGTAGCGGGGTCATCGGCTGGCGGGAGGTGAGGGTTTCTTGCCGGGATCGCGGGCAAACAGTGCGGCGCCGATCAGCACGGCCGTGAGCAACACCCCCACCGCCAGCACCGCCGGCACGGCATGGGTGAACAGCTCGATGCCGACGGCCTTGACGGGCAGGGCCGGTGTGGATTCGTGTGCCACCTCCGGCGGCAGGCCGTGGGAAAACGCGTACAGCAGCATGCCTAACACCGGAGTTACGCAGGCCAGGCCCATCGCCAACGAGCGCGGGCGGCGCGCCAATTCCGCAGCTTCATCGCCCGGCCGGGTCATCAGCAGCGCAAACACGATCAGGATGGCCACGCCACCAACATATACCATGAATTGAATCAAGCCGATGAAGTCCGCCCCAACTGTCAGATAGAGCACGCCGACCAGTGCCAGCGCCAGCGCCAGTAGCAAGGCGGCGTGGACCGGACGCGCCTTCCACACCGCGCCCAGCGCGGCAAGCAGGATTAACGGGGAAATCAATAACAACGGGATCATTCGGGGAGGTGGGTTTTGAAACCACTGATTACACGAATTTCACAGATTAAGAATAGATAGAGATTTTTTGCACTTCCGCCATTGGGGTGGGTGGTAAAATGGCTTGGAAACTCAACTTTCATTCAGTGTAATCAGTTCTAATCAGTTAAATCAGTGGTTTGAAGACGCTCGTAAAAATATCAAACTGCGTTTGCCGACAATCATTCGGCGAAGTGGTAGTGGCGGGTGGCCGGAGCCATGCGGCGGTTGAAGAGCACGGTGAGGATGACGCAGGGAACCAGCAGGATCGCGGAGCAGAGCAGCCAACTGAGCACGCCTTTGCCGGTGAGTTGCCAGATGCCCGCGACCGGCAGCGTGAGCAGGGCCACGGGAATGAGGCAGAGCCACGCGAAGCGCATCAATTGGTCGATGCGCACGCGCGGGAAGGTGGCGCGGATCCACAGGAAAACGAAGATGACCACGGCGAGTTTGGCGAAGAACCAGAGGAACGACGGCACCCAAGCCAAGCCCGGCAAGGGTGGCTGCCAGCCGCCAAGAAACAGCGTGATGCCCAACCCGGAGATGGCGAACAACCCGAGGTATTCACCCATGAAGAACAAGGCATACTTGAATCCGGAATACTCGGTCATGTGCCCGGCCACGATTTCCGATTCGCCTTCCGGCAAGTCAAAGGGGCAGCGGTTGGATTCCGCAATGGCCGCGATGAAAAACACCAGGCCGGCGACAAATCCCCAGGGTGTCAGGATGTTCCATGACGGAATGAATCCCAAGTGGAAGTCCGCCTGTGCGTTGACAATGTCGGAGAGCGACAGCGAGCCGGAGAGCATCACCACACTCAGCGCGGAAATGATCAGCGGCAGTTCGTAACTCACCATTTGGGAGATCGCGCGCATCGCGCCGAGCATCGGAAACTTCGAGCCGCTGGCCCACCCGGCGATGAACACCGCCAGCTCGGTCATGGTGCCCACCGCGAAAAAGAACACGATGCCCAGTTCCAACGGCACCGGCACCCATTCGCGGCCATACGGAATCACGCCCAACGCCAGAATCGACGGGATCACGATCAGGATCGGGGCTAACAAATGTAGGAACCACTCGGCCTTGGTCGGCACGATGTCTTCCTTGGTCAGCATCTTGATGCCGTCGGCCACCGGTTGCAGAATGCCGAAGTAGCCCGCGCGGTTCGGACCGAGGCGGTTCTGGACGCGCGCCAGCACCTTGCGCTCGATCAACGACAGTAATGCGAAGGCAGTTAGGAAAACGGCGACCACCACGGCGGCCGCCACCGCAAAGGATGCTAGCGCTACCAACCAGTCCGGTGCCTTGATCGCTTCCATGCCCATTTTCACCAGGCGCTGCGGCAGCAGCGGCAAGAACTCGGGAGAGAGCAGCGACGGATCGGCTTTCTCCGCCTCCGCCGCCCATCCCGTCGACGGGATGGCACACACCAGCAGGCCGATCCACGCTGGCAGTCTCATTCAGCAACTCCTTTTTTGATGGTCATTTCCCGTTTCTTTTCAATAAGTTACAGCCTGAACTGGCGGCGCGCCCCGGTGCCGTCATGCCACACCTGCTGCCACGGTCGGCGCGCGTGGCACCATCCGCCGCCGGACCGATGGCCCAAGGCAGGCAAAGTCAAACCCGTGCTGGTGAAATGGCTATTCATGCAGAAAATCGACCGGATGGCGCAGCGTGCGCGGCAGTTCTCTCCACCGCAAGCGCTCTAAGCAAGCAAATTTTTCATTTGTCAGCGTTGACCAAATTCCACTCCAAGCAACTCACGGCATTCTTGAAATCTGCGGCAGTCTCACTCGTGGGCAAGCAGGGCGTTTGGCTGACTGACACAAACATAATGCCAGTCATTATTTAGTTGCCTGCGGCAGTTAAATCCGATTCCCTTGCGTTCATGAACGCGCCGAATCGTGGGTTGGAAGTGCATAACACCATGTCTGAAACCGGGACTGGGGGCGGCGGGACGAGGGCGGGGAGGGGTGGAGGAGGGCCGGTGCTGGCGTCCGGCGTGGAGATGGAGGTGGAGGTGGTGTCGGCGGTTGACGGAACGGTGGCAGTGGAGGGAATGGATGCGACGATGGAAGCCAAGCCACGAGTGCTCTCGCCCTTGGAACGGATAGAGTTGCCGACGGGTGCCTGCCTTGGCCGGGTGTTCGCACGGGGCTGGAAAGGGACGCGCCAACGGATTGTGGTGGGCCCGGCGGAGGGGGCGAGCTACCACATCATGAGCCGCACTGCGGGCGGCGAACGCTTGCTCGGGGACACGGAAAAAGAAGCGCTGCGCCGCCTGATGTGGCGCTTGGCCCGCTTCGCCGGGTTGGAAATCCACACCTATGCGGTGATGGACAACCATTTCCATATCCTCGCCCGAGTGCCGGCCCACGACCCGTTCGTGGCGCAATTCGTCGGCCCCGGCGGCGAG
>JBILFE010000555.1:0-3281 GCA_044351705.1 Luteolibacter sp.
GGAACGGCACCGCGCGATAGGTGCTTGGCGGCGTGCAAAAGGAGACGGGCTCAAACCCACTGCAATCGGCGGCATGCGCGTTGGCCGGTCGCAAGCACATCCCCCCAATGGCCAGACACATCACCAAGCTTGGAATTTCCATCACATCAACGGTCGGTTAGAATGATGTTGACCTGCGACGCGTGATTGCTGCGGCCGGTAGTTATTCCGCGACGACCGCCACGCGGAAACCGTTCCAGGGGCCGCCGATGCCCGGCCGCACCGTGCTGCGGGCCGCCGAGCGGCATTGGTCGGGGGATTTGCGCCAACACCCGCCACGCGACACCCGGCGATTGGACTGGGTCAGGACTTTGGGGTCGAGTTTGTCGTCAGGCGAATAGGCTGTGGAAATATAGTCCTCGCAGTGCTCGTAGAGATTGCCGTGCATGTCATACAATCCCCACGGGTTCGGCTTGAACGACCCAACCGGCGCGAAGGTCGGCGATTGGTGGGCGGGTCCATCCCAGCCATCCATGGAGAAATGACCGTATTCTGTTAGATTATCGGGATCATCGCCGAAGCTGAAGGCGGTGGTGGTGCCGGCACGGCAGGCATACTCCCACTGTGCCTCGGTGGGCAGGCTGGCCGCCTTGCCCGTCTTCTTGGTCAGCCATTTGCAGAATTCCTGGGCATCATCCCAGGTCGCGCAGACCGGATGGTCGTGGCGCGAGGGAAAACTGTAAGTGGGTCTCGCCCAGGCAAAGCCGGAGTCCTTCACGAATTGATCGAACTGCGTCACGGTCACTTCGTAGGTGCCCAGATAGAACGGCTTGCTGATTGTCACTTCATGCTGCGGGCCTTCGTTGGCGGCGCGTCCGACTTCATTGGCCGGACTGCCCATCAGGAACTTGCCGGCCGGAATTTTCAGCAGCTTCAGGCTCACTTGATTGCCAAGGTCCAGGGCGAGTTCGGGCAGCTTGACCACCTCGATGGCTGGCTGCACACTGGCCGGTTTTTTCACTTTCTCCTGCTTCGGCCTGGGGTCGGTGGCGTTGGGCGGGGCTTGCGGGCCGCCTAACAGCTCGACCATTGCCTTGCCCATGCCCTCGCCGATGAGGTAGTAGGTCTCGGCATTGCCGTTCCAGTGGTAGCCGAAGCCGTGCGGTGAGATGTTGCGGTCGCGGAAGAACGGGCGGGTCTCGATATAGCGCACGTTGTCCTTGAACTCCTCGCGCGCGGCGGCGGCCTGCTGGGCTTCCATGATTTTGAGCCGGCGGGCGTTCTTTTGTTCCCAGCCGCCAAAGCCGCTGCCGCCAATCACAAACGGCAGCTTGGGAAGCCCCAGGTCCTTGCGGATGTCCTTGATGAAGTTAACCATGTTAGATTCATACTCCATGGCCGCGGTCTCCTCGCAGCCGTCATTCCACCCCTGGTGCCAGCCGAAGCCGACGATCTCATAACCCTTGCCATCATAGTTGGGAAAATCGGCCTTGAGGGTGGTCGGCAGGTTTTTCACCGTATCGAGCACCAGCTTGTAGAGCCAGCCGACCTCGCCGCCGGCACCCGGCGGCCGCCACGGACCCGCCAGGCTGGTGCCGCCCACCGCAATCTTGACCAACAACACCTGGTTATCGAGATAGTTGCCCACCTCCAAGCCGAAGCCGAGTTCGGGACCAATGCAACCCGCCCCGGCGAAACCACCTGCTGTTAGAGCGCCCTTGTTGCCATAGGAGCACCAGACGTCGTCACGCACGACCCATTTACCATCCTTATCGACAAGGTGCTTGTAGCGGGCGGCGGTGGCCGGATCCTTGACCATGGACTGCAGGGTCCCTTTGTCGCCGTCAATGGCCCCCTGGCCTTCCATGTTAGACTGGCCGGCCAGCAGGAACACCTTGACAGGACTCTTGCCCGCCTGCGGCGGGGGCGGCGGTGCCTTCACGGGCTCGGCCGCGTGTGCGATCACCGGATAGACCAGCAGCGCCAAAGCGGCCACGGCGCGGGGAATATTTTTGTTAGCAAGGATTTGCATGGTGATGGTTAGTTGGCCTTGGCCTTGAGTTCAAACGAGTGGAGCGCGACGCCGCGCTGGCCGGGAAGAACCGACACCCGGATATTTTGGACGCCTTGCACCAGTTTCACATCCACCGGCGGGGTGGTACCCCACAGGCCGTGGGTCATGGGGACCTTGGCCAAGCCGACGGCGTTGAAGGCATCGGACCCGATCTGCAGTATCTGGCCATCGTTGATGGCCGCCACTTTCATGGTCAGTTCATACTTGCCCGCGGCGGGCGCCTCGATGGTGTATTCAGCCCAGCACGATGCCAGTTGCTGCGGGAAAAAGACCTGTTTGCCGCCACCGCGACTGTCCTGGAGAATGATGCTCGGGCCGCCGAACATTGCCTGCCCTTCCTGCTTGGTGTAGGCACCGGCACTCACATGCAGGACGCCGTTGACCGGCTTGACAGGTCCCGTTGCAGCGGCGGTGCTGGCGTCCTTCTTGCCGGCCGGGGCTCCGGATTTGGCCGCTTCCACGCCGGGGTCGGCGTTGGCTTCCTCAGGCTTGAGCGACGCGTTCAGATCGACCGTGGTGGCCGGCGTTTCCTTGGCGATTTTCTGGCCAATGGCCAGTACCGCGGCGGTCTGATCGCGGGAGGCCAGCGCGGCGGCCAACCAACGGAGATGCTCAACCTGTGAGAACTGGGCCACCCGCGAGCGGGCCAGGGATCCCTCGACAAAATCCGGACCGGTTAGACCGTCAAGCCGTGAAGCGGCCCAGCCTTTGCCGTAGCCGACCCGCCAGACGCCGTCGATCCCGCGCCAGGCGACGCAGGCATGGGCCGGTTGCGCCACGCCGATGGCCGGGATGCCCCAGGCGTGACAGATGAATACGGCAAACGACGAGCGCGGGCCGCATTTGCCGCCGCCTTGCAGCACGGTTTTCATGTTGGAGTAGGGCACCGGCGAGCTTCTGCGCCACACCGCGCTTGTCAGATCGACCATCATCTCGGTGGCGCGCAGATCCGGGCGGAAGGTGTTGATCATTTCCCGGCCCCAGGTCAGGTCATCATCGGAGGCGCCGGAGGAAACCACCTTGGTGTAATCCCAAACCGACAGCTTGTCGAAGCTGGCCACCAGTTCCTTTTTCTGATAGGCCTGCTTGAAGTATTGATAGCGGACCAGCGGGTCGGCGGGCGTGGGTGGGCCGCCGGCACCGATGTTGACCTTGCCGGGCGGAAGCAGGGCGGTGGCCATCGCCAGTTTCAGATAGATGCCATCCTAGGCATCGGGGTCGGCAGCGG
>JBILFE010000457.1:0-3851 GCA_044351705.1 Luteolibacter sp.
ATCCAAGATCATGCGTTGCTACTCAGCAAAGCCTGATACCTGGCACGAATGGAATGAACAAATCGCCATTCTGGGCGAAGGACAACACCCGGAAAGCGTGGTGCAAAAGGCACCGGTCATGACATTGGTCGACAGAGCCGGTAAAGCCACCGGATATGACTGGAACCCAAACCCACCCAAGCCCCAATACAAAGGACAAATCATTCAGATGATCCACTTCACCGGCAAATTCAGTCCGTTCACAATTCAGAATTTCGATGGTGGCGACATTTACGGTGGTGAGCGGACGTGGTATTCGGTGTTTCCCTCGTGGAACCACTGGCCGACGTCGCAGGCGAATTCGTCAGGCCGCAATGCATCATTCCCCGATCGGGCCGCTCATAGTTCGTTCTCTCACGTGTTCTGGCCGGATATCACACAACAGCGTGGAGATGTTAGTTATCAGGAAAAACTCCTGATGGAGGGAATGACGGACCAGCCGGCAGCCGCCCTGACAAGTCTGGCAAAATCGTGGCTCAACCCGCCGGCAGTGGCTAATATGTCAGGCGGGACCAGCCAAGGGTACAGTCAGACGCAACGGGCATACTGCTTCCAATGGGGCACCGCACCACTGCGGTTGCAAATCTCCGCATCCGAAAATAATCCCATCCATAACCTGTGCTTTGAAATCAAGAACTGGAAGAGCCGGGCCACTGAAGCGATGCTCAAGGTCAACAACACAACGATGACCTCCGGTCCTGATTTCAGACAAGGCGTCACTATTGATAACGACGGATCCTGCACCCTCATCGTCTGGATCGGATTGTCCGCCAATACCCCGCAGTAATTTGAACTGGCATAAAAATGATGAACAGAAAACGGCTGCTAATCGTCACTGCCTCGTTTGTTGGATTCACGATGCCGGCCACACCGGAAGCAATGTCCCCATGTATGGTAGCGCGCCTCATAGAAACTTACCCCATGTCCAGGCACCTTCATGGAGAATCAATGAATCTCTTCCAATACATAAACCGCTTATGAAACAAATACGAATGAGAGTGCTGCTGCTGTTGCCGATCATGGTTGGTTTGACAGCCGTCCATGCAGCGCCGGAGATCAATAACCGGAGCGGCGCGGCCAACGTCGCGCCCGGTGAGGCGAAACTCCAGGGCCGCTTGGACGGCGGCGGCGACGCCGACGTGACGGTGTACTACGGTCCGGCCGATGGCGGCACCAATGCCGGAGCCTGGGCTAACAAAATTGAGTTGAAGGGCGTGAAGAACACCACCGAGTTCGCCGCCACCGCCAACAAGCTGATTTTCGGCCAAACCTATTTCTATCGGGCGAGCGCCAGCAATGCGAGCGGGCAGGGCTGGGCCAACACCAGCGCGCAATTCACCACCCTCAAACCCCGAGTGCCGGTCACCGGCGCCGACAAGCTGCCGGTGAAGGCGGGCCTGGTGTGTTGGTTCGATGCGGCGGTGGGGGTGACCGCGGACGCCAAGGGAGTCGTTCAAACATGGAAAGACCTGTCTGGCAATGGCCATGATGGCAGCCTTGCCGGCGGCGCGCCGGTGTTGGCGCCCAACCAGATCGGCGGCAAAGCGGCGGTGTTATTCCGCACGCTAGCCGGCGGCTGCGCCCTCAACCTCAATGGTCCGCTGGTCACCGAACAGCAGTTTGTGGTCCTGCGTTCACCCAACGCCAAGTGGAACAGCGACGGCTGTGCCCTCGGCCGCAGGCATAAACGGGCGTCGAGCTATCGGTTAGGCCACAATTCCGCCCAGTTTTGGGGCGACCAATATCCGAAGGCGGTGTCAATGAATGGCAAGAAACTCCCGGAGCCGCCGTTCAAGATTGGAACCATCACCGAGTCCATGATTCTGAGGATCGATGTGAATGATAACGACTTGAGCAAGGCGACCTATCAAATCGGAGCGGCGGATACGGCATCGTGCGATATGGACATTGCGGAAATCATCGCCTATCAAACCCCGCTGTCAGCTGCGGACGAGGATTTGGTCGGCGGCTATCTGGCGGCCAAGTACGGCATCACCACCAGCTACAACGCAAATCCCGGCATGGTTGCGGCCGCCACGCTGACCAACGCTCCGGCCATGCTTGAGAATGCCACCTCGGGGGTACTCGGCGCGACGCTGACGTGCCCGGGATCGGTCTATGACGTCCGCGTCTATTGGGGGACCCGCGATGGCGGCACCGACGCTAGTTTGTGGGAGAACTCGGCCCCGGTGAACACGTTCACCCATGCCACCTCAACTAACATCAACCACAGGATCACCGGATTGACCCCGGGCGCGACCTATTACTATACGTTTTGCGGCAGCAACGCCGTGGACAGGCTTTGGCCTAACAAATCACTGAGCTTCCGCGCCGGTGGGGTCGTGACTCCATCGCAAGCGCCAAAGCTCGCGGTGACCAAGGGCCTGGCCTGTTGGTTCGATGCGGGCAGCGGCGTCACGGCGGATGCCAAAGGCGCCGTGCAGGAATGGAAGGATCTGTCCGGCAGCAATCATCACGCGAAGACCGGCGGCGGCGCGGCCCCGCTGCTGGCGGCCAACCAACTCAACTCCAAACCGGCGTTGCAGTTCCGCAAGGGCTGGCTTGGCATCGATGGCGCCTTCTTCGCCAAGGAACACTTCATCGTGCTCCGCTCGCCGAATCCCAAATGGAACGGCGCCAGCGGTTTGTTAGGCCGGCTCAAGGGCCGCGGTTCGAGCTATAACACCTACGGCAACGACACCGGGTTCTGGACCGACGTGTCGCCCGCGGCGGTTGCCAAGAACGGCACGGTGCTGCCCGGGCCATTGTTCGATTGCTCGCCGATCACCCAGTTCATGATCCTCAAAATCATCGTCAATCCTGCCAACGAGACCGAGGCCGCTTATGCCATCGGCAATAACGACGGTTTGAGTTCATGCGATTTCGACGTGGCCGAAATCCTCGGTTACCAGACGATCCTGGAGCCCAAGGAGGAGGCGCTGGTGGGCGGCTATCTGGCAACCAAGTACGGGATTGAGACCGTCTATCCGCCGCTGCCACCGGCCAAGGCCGCAGAACTTCCACCGGGAGAGATGGCCGCAGTCAAATACAAGAGCTGGAAACATTCCGGTTCCTTGTTCCTGCTAACAACACCGGACGGCGCGGACCTGCCCGCCACCGCCATGGAGGAGAATTTCCCGGTGCTCGTGCGGCTCAGCAAAGATGGCTTCGCTTTCGGTGAGGCCCAGGCCAATGGCGAGGACCTCCGCTTCGCCACCAGCGCCGGCGTGCCATTGAGCTATCAGATAGATGGGTGGGACGCAACTGCCGGAACCGCCTTGGTGTGGGTGCGCGTGCCGGTGATCAAGGGCAACGCGCGGCAGGAGCTCCGGATGTTCTGGGGCAATGCCGCAGCGAAGAGCGAGTCGAGCGGCCCGGCGGTGTTCAACCGATCTAACGGATACTTGAGCGTCTGGCACATGAACGAGCCGGTTCAGGACGACGCCGGGACGTTGGACTCGACCGATTTGGGCACCACGCTTGCCTGCGGTGTGATGGGCTCGGGCCGTCAGTTTGCCGGCACCAAGGGGATTTTCTGCGGCGACCGGATCACGAAATACCCGTTTGCCTCAAGCCCGCACACCACCGAGGCGTGGGTCAAGGCGGACAAGATGAACACAACCGTGGTGGAGTGGGGCAAACTCGGCGGGGTGTCCCTGCGCCTCTTGAGCACGCCGTCGCGGGTCGGCGTAAATAACAACAAGAACCATGTTCAAGGCACCAGCGTGCTGCCAAAGTCGCAATGGACCCAGGTGGTCTACTCCTACGACGGCCAAAACGACCGCATCTATGTGAATGGCCGGTTTGATATG
>JBILFE010000041.1:0-11445 GCA_044351705.1 Luteolibacter sp.
CCCCTACATTTTTTATCTCTCCGGCAACGACGCGTGCATTCTTTATCTGGCCGAATCGGAGGACAAGTTCACCAAACACGAGATCGCCAAAACGATCAGCGGAACGGGCTGGCGGGCGTACGGCCAGAATGTGGCCCAACAAAGCGCGCCGCTCGAACTAAAAGCCGGCCAACGGTATTACATCGAATTACTGTTCAAGCGCGACGCGCGGCAGGACCCGGCGGCCAAACCGAACGACCACTCCAGCGTCGCCTGGAAGCGGCCCGACCGGCTCCAATCGGTAATCCATGCCACCTATTTCAGTCCATATAAAAGAGACCCGAGGGATGGGGATGATGACGACCTGTTAGATTCGTTCGAAATTGCCAAACACTTGGACCCCAAGGACCCCGCCGGAGCCGCCGGCGCATGGGGGGACCCAGACGGTGACCTGCTCGACAACTTCACCGAGATGCAGTCCGGCCTCGATCCACAGGTAGCCGATTTTCAAGGGGCACCGGGCTTTGCAATGTGGGAACGCTGGGAAAATATCGTGGGCAATCTCGACGCCCTCAATGCGGATTTATCGTTTCCGCTCCATCCGACGCAGCGCGAAGCGGTGACGAGCTTTGAAGGTCCGGCGGGATTGGGCAATTTCTATGGGTCTCGCCTGCGGGCCTATCTGATTCCACCGGTCACCGGAGACTACACCTTCGCGATTTCCGGCGACAACCAATGCGAGTTGTGGCTGAGTCCTTCCGAGTTGAAATACAATAAAGCGCGGATTGCCACGGTCGAGCGCTGGACGGCCTTCCGCGAGTGGGACAGCGAACCGGGCCAGGTTTCAAAACTTATCCATCTGGAGGCAGGCAAGCGCTATTTCATCGAAGCCTTGCACAAGCAGGACACCAAGCAGGACCATGTTTCGGTTGCCTTCAGGGTGCCCGGCGCGAAGGAGTTCGAGATCATCCGCGGCAACGCGCTGGCAGGGTTTGCGGGCGACCCCAACGACAGCGACGATGACGATATTTTAGATAGCTGGCAACTGGCGAACGGAATCGCTCTCGGCAGCCGCTTCGCGGAGAAGGATCTGGACGGCGACAGTCTCACCACCCGGCAGGAATTTCTCTTAGGGACGCGCGCCAATCTCAAGGATTCGGATGGGGACGGCGTCGATGACGGTGATGAAATCAATATCTATCACAGTAATCCGCTAGTCAAGGACACCCCGCCGCCGGTCAAGCTTGCCGACCTTCCACTCGGCAGCTTTCAGGCCCCGCCGGGCACTTGGCTCCAGACGCCAGAGGGCGGATTACTTTCCAATGAACGCCGCGGGGCCGTCAGTTTCTCGGTCTGCATTGAAACGCCAGGTGTTTACTTGGTCGAACTTCGAGCCACCGCACGTTCCTCTGGCAGCTATGTGCCGGCCATCCCCATTATCGCGAGTGTGGACGGCGTGGAAATCGGGCAGGCTGAGGTTGCGGCGGCCGGGTCCCGCCTCCGCTGGCTTACCGCATATCTAGCTGCCGGTATCCACACGGCCACCATCGACAACCGCAACGTCCGCCGCAGTCTTTTGTTGGAAATTCAGTCGCTCACATTCTATCAGCATGAGGGTGCGGATATTGACGCCAACGGCACCCCGGACTGGATGGACAACCTTCTCCGCCGCGACGATCATTTTGCTGCGGAAAGCAACGAGTCGGCGACCTCACCAGTATGCGTCGAAGGCACTGATCGGTTCCCTGGCGATGCCACGATTTCCAGACAGTATGGGCCAATCGAAACCCAGCAGGGACTCACTGGTCACTGGTTTGCCAACGTGCCGCTCGATCCGTCGGGCGATACGAAAATCGTCGCATCCTTCGAGGGTGGCACCCTTCACGAGGAGCGCACGATTCGCTGGGTTGCCACCAACATCTTCGGAGCACCAGCCAACCTACGTGTGCGGGTTGGCGACTCTCTCAAACTCACTGCTGTGCCGGTCGGAAGCGATGCTTCGGCAACGGTCGCGAAATTCACTCTGGATGGAGAAGCCCTTGGCGAGGGTTCGGGTCTTGATCCACGCATTGTCGTCTTAGACAAACCTGGCACCTTCACCCTTGCAGCCAACTCAGTCACCGGTCAAGTGTCGCACACTGCATCCGTCCAGATTGAGGTTGTCGCCGCCGACTTCGGTCCCCAGTTATCCCTGGCCGCCGGCACGCCCCGCGTTTGGGATTTGCCCAATGTGCCACACTCACTCGTAATCGAGGCCGATCCCGAGTTCATCCTTGAGGAATTTGACCGCGAGTCTACGCAGTCCCGCCGCTTCACGGCCCGCTATCCGAATGGCCAATCCGGAGATTTGCGTGTCCTCGCCCGCCTTTGGAAAGACGGTCCGATTGCTGCCGTTACCAACGTCAGCGCGTTTCGCTTTGCGCCGGCGTCCGTCACCGGGAACTCTCAAGTCATCGAAATCATGGCCGATGGGACCCGCGTAGTGGAGGTTCGCTACGTCATCGATGGTCCCGTACCGAGTGACCTCTCCATCTGGCTTAATTTCCTGGTTGCCGATGCCGTTTTTGCTGACGGCGACACGTCGCATGAAATCACCGCCGCCGACGTCGATGCCAATGGCGAAGTGCGGATACTCATGTACAAAGCTCCGGGCACGGGTGTCGCATATATCTGCCACAGCATCCGCGCCTATTTGATGGATCAGTTCGGCGAATAATCCTTTGCATCTTAGCCATCAGACCCTTCCTGAACCCGCCCGCCATGAAATGCCGCCCGATTCTCCTTGCCTCAGCTACTCTCTTGGCTGTCCTTGCCCTGATGGGGTTAGTGGCCCTCATCGTCTGTCATTCGGGGGGATCCGCCACCCCCTCGGTACCCTTACCCTTATCCGCCCCCACGCCTCACGCCCCGACGATTGCACACTTCACCACCTCGCCGCAGAAGGCGGAGCCAGATAAAATGCTCCGGCCCGAGCTCCTCGAAGCCCTCGGCTTGGGGGAAGCTTCCCCTTGGAATCGCCGCTTCGACCTGATCCGCGGATTGCCCGGGGATCTAACCGCCGTCGAAACCGATGCTCTTCTTGTGGCAATGATGGAGGAATGCCCGCGCGATCTCTACCCCGCTGTTCACTCCAGCTACATGCACGAAATCGCCTGCATTTTGCAACAGCACGGGGAGATCCGTGATCGTTTCACGCAAGTCCTTGCCACCCTTGCCAGGGACACCGGGCGCGACCAAGGTACCCGCGATTACGCCGTCCAGCATCTCTGCCAGGTTTGGAATCGGGCCACCGATGATCCGGCATTACGAACTGCCGTTGTCGAGATCTTCCGTGAATTCGCCGCCCTCGACTCCGTCGTCTCTATTCCAGCACTTCTCGCGCTCCATCTGCTCGGCTCGCAGTCGGGCTATCTTACCTCCGATGCCCGCCACCCCGGGGGAAGCGAAACCGATTCCAGCACGTCCCGCTCTAGGAATTCTCCGGCCTCGTTCTATACTCCCGATTCCGACCTCATTCCTCTCGTCCAACCGGTAATTGCTGGGACCACATTTAGCGATAACATCCCGCTCCGCCTGACCGCTGTGCGAATTGCCGGGGAACGCCGCATGGCGGTCTTCCGCAAGCCCCTTCTCGCAACCCTTAAGGATAACGCCGAACACGCATTGGTCCGCATGGCCACAGCTAATGCCCTCGGCAAAATTGCCGACCCCGCCGACCTCAAGACACTTGCAACCCTTGACCCTGGCGACACCCGTGTCGCCGCTGCCATCCGGCACGCCGTGCAATCACAGGGCATTCGATGATCACCCTCTCTAATACCAATCGAAAGTTATGGACCAACGCCGCCGATATGTGATAATTCCTGATTTTGTGATCTCCCTTTGCGTGATCATGCTGGCTCAGATCGAGATTGTTTCGGGTGACAACCCGCCAGTCGAGCCTTCCATTCAGATCAAGGAGGTTTGCTTTGCAGGCGCCAATTACCATCAGATGAAATCCGACGACGGCAGCACCACATACAGTGCCCCCCATTGGGTCGATACGAACGATGACGGCCAAGCGACCACGAATACCGGCACTGGTGAGAAAAACTATCCCGTTGCGTTTACCCGGGCCACCACGCCACAAGTCGGGGCAACTTTCAAGGTGACTGGCTTGCCAAGTGGTCAGTCCTTGAGGATCAAAGCGACCTCGGCCATGGGCCTGAGTATTCCGCCAACTCCAATCATCCCTGCCGAGGACGGCATCGCGACTCTTCCGATAACGACCTCCAACGGGCAACTTGCCGATGTGATCCAGTTCTACAACGCCCCTGATGTCACGGCCTTTGTCATCAACTGGCAAAAGAGCGTAAGCAATGCCGATTGGACCTCTATTGGCAGCACCAAACACACCGTCTTTCTTACACTGGCCGCCCCGTTAGCAACTCTCAAGAACGGTAAAGGTTGCCGCGAAACGCTCCTTTGGCTTGCCTGCGCGAACGCCAAGGGGGACACCGGTGCTGATCAAAATGCACTGTTGATAAAGATCTTCCGCGGAGGTGGAAGCTTCCACGATAGAAACATACGGCGGTTCTCGCATGTTACCGGACAGTCTGTTGGGGGCGTCTTGACTTTCTGGGTGCCAGGACCAGGCGGCTACCCACTTGATTACGGGAATGGAGTATGTGGCAATTGGGCAGATTTTCTTATCGATGTTCTCGCGGTCCATGCAATCGCGGCGGAAAAAATTGGTCTCACTATTGATCCCATGTCTTGGGCTCTGCCGGGCGGAGGCTCCAAGCTTCCAGCGGCCGTTGGGGAGAGCGGATCTGGCTTTGCCAAATGGGCCGTGCCGGGAGCTGTGTTGACGCACGATATTTACAATAATTACTGGTGGGATCCGGGGGTATCAACCAACAAGGGCCAGGGTAACACATGTGGGACAATGGAATGGAATGAACATAGCATTGTCCGTGCAAACGGGAAACTCCTTGATCCATCGTATGGGGTGGGTCCGTACACCGACCCAGCCATATATGAAAACGAGGCCGTTCAAGGCTATTACTGTGAAAAGATTATAAAGGCAGGCGAAGCTGACAAAACTCCGTATGGTTGGGAGCGCAATAGGGTCCCACCCGATGCGGCGCTGATCACCTACCCACCTTGATCGCACTCCGTGTTGCATCCGAATTAAAAACAAGCTGAATCCTTCCCATTTATGAAAATGATTTCAATTTCCACTGCTTTAATCTTCGCGTCCATAGCTTCCGCCGACGAACGTTTCGTGCAAAGCTCGAATCGATCTTGGCCCTCCCCTTTTGATCCTAAAGAATTGACGCACCAGCACGACTGTTTTGGGAATGGGTTTCACCGGGGGCTACAAACGGAGTCTTTTGCCGGCGAAATCACCACAAGCCGATTAAAGAAGGGCGATTCGATTTGGGAAGTGAGCACGAAAGACGGGCACTACGCCGACTTCCAGCGGACTGACGCCGCTGGCAATCGTACAATCTATTTCACAATCTGTTCTGCACTTTGCAATAACCCAGCGCAGTTTCTCGTGGATGTGTTCACAACAGACAAGGAAGCTAGCTTTCTCACCGTGGACATGTGCGGTTACATGTGTTTCCAAGTGAGAAGAAAGCCGATTCCGGCCTCACCTCCCGGCAGCTTCCTCCTGCCCCCGCACGCTGCGAACTCGGAGCTTTGGTATGTTAGCCGGGTGGTGACATTGCGGAAACTTGGTTATATGTTTCACGACGGGGAACACCATACCGCTATCCAATCCATCAAGCTCACCAGCCACAACACCGTGGAAGTCCAACCCGTGGGTGACGAGCGGCGGGCGGAGGTCTTCGACTTTTCAAGCGGTCAACCAATTAGAAACGGAGAACCGGTCTTGCAACATCAACATCCGTGGCCGGTGCAGTACCCTTCTGCGCCTTGGACGGAGGATCAAGTTATCAAATACTTTGCCGGATCTGGGAGGGGGCATCTTACGGGGCTTGTATACCGATTGTCTGGCGGCAAGGACAGGGTGTTAGAAGTGTTAGACCAATTTCAGGACCAGCGCGCAGCCGACGACATCAAGCAACGCATTCTTGCGGCGTTTGCTGCGAAAGAATAGCTTAATGGTGTGTCTGGAGATATCCTCGATCCTGAGTAAAGGCGATTACTCATTGGGCAGGACGCCGCTGTCCTGCAATATCTGGCCACTCAATATCTGGCCACTGCACAATGATCGTTGTGGAAAACTCTCATGCTGGCAGGGTCCAGATTTCCCGCAGGCGGGCCACGGCTTCGCTCCAGGGAGCCTCTTGGTAGAGTCGGACCCTGACCCACCGGATAAAACGTTGGGTCCGCTGGGTGGCCCGGGTGAGCGCGGAGTTGATGAAGGTTCTGACCGCCTGGACGATGATTCCGGAGAGCGGCTTGATTCTGCCGGCTTGCTTTTTCTCCTCCACTTCATCAGTAAGCGGTCAACAGAACCCCACTATCCAAGACGGGTCGGTTTTTCGTAGTGTGGTCTCCTATGTCAACCCCGACCGATCCATCATCAGGCACCATTGTTAAATCCGACCGCACCTGCCGCGTCCGTTACAGCGCACAATACAAGCAGGAGGTTGTAGCCTCCTTTGCATCCAGCAGTCTCAGCGCACCCGTTTTTGCCAGGCAGTGCGGCATCAAGTATGCCACTTTCGCCGCGTGGCTTGCGGCAGGAAGAAAACCGCAACGCAAGCCATCAACCGACCGGTCCGTTTTCCTGATCGCTGAAATAGCCGGCGCTGGCGACGGATCCGCCCTTGAGGTGCGCTTGCCCGGAGGTACCGTTGCACGTGCGACGCGCCCCGAGGAAATCAAGTTGCTCGCCGAACTCCTGCGCCACCTCGCCTGAACCCGCCGCCATGATCACCTTCAACGGCAACCTCAAGGTTTATGTCGCCCTGGAACCCTGCGACATGCGCAAGAACTTCAACGGGCTCTCTGCCATTGCCCGCAACCTCCTCAAGATTGATCCGCTCTGCGGCGCGGCCTTCCTCTTCACTAACAAAACGCACACACAGGCATCCCACAGGCTGGCAATGAGGGAGGAATAAGGTTGAGAATTTGCTTGAGAACGATCACTTTGGCGCGGGTTGGTGTTTTTTTGTTCATACACCCCTACCGTGTGGCAGGGATTCCAATCTAACACCAGCCCGCTTTTCCATCCTCAATCATGAAATCCTGTGGGATGACTGAGGTTATAGGTTATAGGTTATTGGGAATACAGGAGACACAAGACACAAGACTTGAAGACGCAAGAACCAGCGGAAGCAGTGCATGCGCACGGTCCATCGGTTCTATTCTTGCGTCTTGGGTCTTGCAGTCTTGCGTCTCCTAACGGTTCTGGCAGTGCCTTGCCGAAGGGGGTGGGGAGGTTGCGGGGTGGATGATGAAGGGTGTGGATTCCTGCGCTGACACGCTGGCGCTTCCAAGAGTGTTCGGCAGGATGCCAAACACCGCCGGCAGGATGCCGACGCCACCCATCAGATTTGACTCAGGCCGCTGCCTCGACGGTGCTCTTGTATTTGAGAGCCACTTCACGGAAGGCACCGTGCGGGAGATGCGGCAGAAGAGCCGCCGCAAGCGACAGTCCGAAAGAAACTCTGCGATTTCCTCTGCTGGCTCCGCGGTTGATCCCGCCCTCCGGCGGTCCCCCTGCGGGGCTTTCGCTCCGCTCAAGTCTATCTCGCTCCGCGTCTCCGCGTTTCGATCATCTTGTGAACATCTGTGCGTCAAAATGTGCCAATTCTTTTTCCACCGAGCTCAGGAACTGTGATCCTGAAAAGGAAAATGGACTTGGTGGTTATGGCTGCTGGAACCACTGATTACACTGATTTCACAGAAAGAATTGGATCAATGATGAAAGATACAACATGCACCTGTCCGATGGGAGAGCATGAGGGTGAACCTAATCAGTATCATCAGTGAAATCAGTGGTTTTCATCTTCCTTTATAGGGTGATGTTTGTGCCGGCTGCGACCGGGCACCCTGCTAACAAAACAACCGCAATCCCACAGGATTGCGGTTGTTTTGAAAAAAGTTGGGGGAAAGCCGGCGGGTTAGCCCTTGCTGGCAGCGGTACGCGCTTTGCGAATGATGCTGGCAACGGTTTCGGAGGGCTTGGCACCGACTAAAAGCCACTTGTCGGCTTTTTCGAGGTCGATGCTATAGTTGGTGCCCTCGATGAGAGGATCGTAGGTGCCAAGTTGCTCGATGTAGAGGCCATCGCGGCGTTTGCGGCTGTCCACGGCCACGATTTTATAATAGGGGCGGTCTTTGGTCCCTTTGCGATTGAGTCGGATAGCTACAGCCATGGTGATGCGTCGTTTCAGTGATACCCGGAAGTGGGTGGACGGGGAAGTTGGAAGAAGAACGCGGGCTTGCCAAGAAGAATTTCGCGAGAATTTCAGATAATTGGAAATTTGATGCTGAAATCGCCGCAATCGCCGCCTAGGGCGTGGCTTGCGGGTCGCCGATGAGGACGGAAAGCCGGTGGTTGAGGCTGTCAAGGGTGGCAGGGTCGGTGACTTTCTCGCCATCGTGGGTGGTGATGTAGAGGGTATCCATGGCGACGCCCTTTTCGGTGCAGATGCGGGCATGGGCGGTGTTGAGGCCGTGCTGGTTGATGGCTTGGAAGAGGTCGTGGAGCAGGCCGATGCGATCCAGGGCCTGGATTTCCACCGTGGTGCAGGTGGGGTGCAATTTATTGCTGACGTAGGCCTGCACGGGGATGGTGATGTCGTGAGCGGCGCGAGCCATGAGCGGTTCTGCCAGACGCCGCAGGTGGCTCTCCGGATCATAATTTTCCGCCGTGAGGATGGCATTGAAGGATTCGAGGAAAGCGTGGCGCAAACCGGCATCGGCGACGGGTTCGAAGTCGGTGGTGCAGACCCGGAAGATGTCGACGACGATGCCATCGCTGCGGGTGAAGAAATCCGCGGAGAGGATGTTGAGATGGCAGGCGGCGAGGGCGCAGCAGAGTTTTTCCAGCAGCAGGGGCTTGTCACGCGTGGCGAGCACCAGTTCGGTATAGCCTTTTTCAGTGTGGTCAATCCACTTGATGCAATGGGCGAAGGCGTCGCCATTTTCCGCCTCATGTTGGAGGAAATGGCGCACGCTGCGGACTTGGGTGACGATGTGCGGTGCCTGGCGGAAGTGGAAGGCGGCGGCCGGCATGCGCTCGAAGTGGTGTTCGATATCCGGATGATAGTCGGCGCGCATCAGGCGGCGCACGTCATCGCGCAGGGCGAGGCGCTCGGCATCCAGCAGGCGCGAGTAATCATCGCGGCCACCGCCATCGAGGAACCTGCGGGTGGATGTGTAAAGTTGCAGCATGAGGCTTTCTTTCCATCCGGACCAAGCATCGGGGGAGGTGCCGTTGGAGTCGGCAAAAGTAAACAGGAATAACGCGTCAAGGTTGCTGCGGGTTTTAACAATGGTGGCAAACTCCGCGATGACTTCCATGTCTTCCAGATTGCGGGCCGTGGCGGTGCGCCAGAACGTCAGGTGGTTGTCCACCAGAAACATGATGAGCGTGCGGCGCGCACCCTGAATCTGTAGCCGGTTGCAGAGCCGCGATGCCAACATGGCCGAGCCATCAATGTGCTCGCGGACGTTCTCGGCCCGCCCCGTGTCGTGCAGGATAACTGCCAGATAGAGCGCGTACGGATCGGCAATCTCGTGAAACAGACGCCGGTAAATTTCACGCTTCGGATCGGCTTCTTCGATGAGTTGGTCGAGCTGATCGACGCAACGCAGGGTGTGCTCGTCGGCCGTGTAGCGATGGAAAAACTCATGTTGGACGAGGCAATCGAGGGCTCCGAATTCCGGCAGATAGCGCCCGAGGAAACCGACGCGGTGCATTTTGCGCAGGGTGCTGGCCACCTCCCCCTTGCGCTCAAGCATGGCTTGGAACGTTTCGCGGATGACCTTGGAGCAGCGGAACCCGCGGTCGATATCGTCCAGATGGATTTGGACGAGCTGGCGCATGGGTGGGCTGAAGCGCAGATGGCGGCGTTGGCAATGTTGGAACAAGCGCATCAGGCGCGCCGGATCCTCCTTGAAGATCTCCGGAGTGGCCGGATAGATCCGGCCCTCGCGGGCGATGAATCCGTCGAATTCCTCCTGCGGCTTTTTTCTGAATGTTAGAAACGAGCGCAGTCCGCCCTCGGCGCGGCCTTCCTGCTCGATTTGGAAGACATCCATGAGCGAGCTGGTGTGTTGATAGAGATTGAGGGTGTGGCGGTAGTAATCGCGCATGAACGCCTCGGTGCGGCGCAGAATGTCACGCTGGGGATAATGGAAGGCGGTGGAAACCACGCCTTGGAGCATGAGCGTGAGTTTGTCCGTGGGGGCCTGCGTGTGGTAGTGAAGTTCGTTGCGGACCCGGTGGAGGAAATCCACGGCATCTTCGATTTCACGCTGGGCGGTGGCGCTTAGTATGCCGTCAGCAACGAGGGCGGCGAGGGTGTGGTTGCCGCGTTTGATGCGGCAGAGACGCAGGATGTTGGAATAATCGTCGAGTCCGCCGCAGCTTTCCTTCACGTCGGGTTCCTGCAGGAAAACGGTGCGGAAGGATTTCTGGTGGCGGCTGCGCAGCTCCTGACACAGAAAGCCGAAAAATCCGGACGGGTCATGGTTGAGGCAGTGGCGGCTGAACTTGCGCTCGAACTGTTGGAACAATTTGGCATCGCCGCTAACCCGCCGGGCGTCGATCAGTGCGGTCTTGAGGTGTGGATCGGATGTCGCATGATTGAGGCATTCGCTGATCGTGCCGCAGGTGTGGCTGGGCCGCAGGTCGAGTGCGGCGAGGATCCCCATGATCTGCTCAATGCCAGCTTGCAGGCCGGCAGGCAGCTTGGCGGAAGTCACCCCGAGGAGCAGCATACAGCGAATGCCAGAACGTGGGTTCAGCGTGCCGCGGCCGTAGTTGCCGGTCGCCACCAGCGCGATGGCAGCGCGTTTAGGCGTCAGCCCGCCGATGACCGCGGTGAAAATGGCATCCAATAATTCATCTAACAGATCAGCGCGGGCGCGGGCGATTTCCAGGCCACCGCCGCCGTGATGGTGGCGGTGGTGGATGCGGCGTTCTCCTTCGGCGAGGAATACGGTGCATAGCGCCTGGCGTGCATCGGCGGCACGGTTTGCCTGTAGGGCCGCGGTGAGGGCCTGCCGGGCATTGGCGTCTGGGGGCGGTGGGGAGTCCGGCATGGCTGGGACCGACGAGCATCACGCATGTCCAAAAAAAATCAAGCGGCAAAGCCGACTAGAAAATCCGCGGCTGGGGTGATGGGTTTAATCAGCCTCTACTGAAGGAACCGCAAAGCTCTCCCAGTTTTCAGCTCAACATCAAGCTGGACTGCCGTAGTCAACAAGATAATGCCTGGCATTATGTTTGATGTCAGCCAAGCGCCCTGAATCTTCGGTTCGGGACAAATCCGC
>JBILFE010000459.1:0-3848 GCA_044351705.1 Luteolibacter sp.
CTGGCAACCACCGCGCGGCGCATCATCTGGGGGAACTTCATGAATGCCGGCCAGACCTGTGTCGCGCCGGATCATCTCTGGGTCGACCAGCGCATCGCACCGGCATTGTTGGAGGCCATGATAAAGACTCTAGCGGATTTTCATGGTGAGTTTCCCCAACAATCCCGCGACTATGGAAGAATCATTAATCGCAGGCATTTCGACCGCTTGGCCGAATATCTCAAGCAGGGTAACCTCGCCTGCGGCGGCGCCTGTGATCCCGCGGGTCTATACATGGCACCGGCCATTCTTACCGATGTGTCATGGGATTCCACGGTCATGACAGACGAAATCTTCGGCCCGATTCTTCCGGTGATGGTGTTTTCTGATATCGACGCGGTTCTAACGAAGCTGCGGGACCGGCCCAAACCGCTTGCGCTGTACCTGTTCACCGCTGACCGGGCTGTGCAGGAACGGGTGCTCGCCGGAACCCAATCCGGAGGCGTCTGCATCAATGACACCATCCTGCAAATCCTCGGCCACGACCTCCCATTCGGCGGAGTCGGCGAGAGCGGCATGGGAACCTATCATGGCCGCGCCAGCTTCGATTGTTTTTCCCACCCGCGCGCGGTGATGCGCAGGCCCTTCTCGTTAGACTCCCGCTTCCGCTATCCACCTCCCGGGGTTTCGCTACGGGTCTTGAAACGCCTGCTCCGATTCCTCGGGTGAGAACGCTGCCGAAATCCACGAATGAATGATCGCCCCGTCCAATCCGCGTGCCAATAGTGATTGTTAGATACGGATGGCGTGTGCCAAGCAGAAGTCACATCCAGGCACCTACCTCGAGCACATGAGGCCGGGCCACGCGTTCCTCGGCACCACCAACCTCACAGTTCCTGAGCTAGGTGGAAAATACTTAGGCACATTTTAACGTTTCAGACCAGTTCGTGAATCCTGAACTCAGTAAACGACCTCGTTTTTGACGCAGTGGCGAGCAAGTTGAATTCCCCGAAGGTGCGGTCAAGCTGAGGTTTTTTTTGGGGGATTGTGGATGACGATTTTTACCACTGAAGCACTGATGACCACTGAAACCACTGAAATATATATCAATTAATGATCAGTGCTCTACTGGTTTCCATCTTCCTCTTTAGCACCACGGCCCCGGTTTTTGCTCAGTGCAGGGCGGAGATGGTTTGGAAGATGGCGGTGATCATCAGATAGGCCATGGTGCCGATGAGGCCGGCCATGATGATGAGCACGGTGGGCATGATCAACGCCATGATGCGCTGCAGATCCTTGTCGAGTTCCTTGTCATAGCGCTCGGCCGCACGCCGCAACGAGACATCAATTTTGCCGGTTTGTTCGCCGACCGAGACCATGTCGATGAGCAAGGGTGGAAACGCGCCGCTGCGCACCAAGGCTTTCGAAAACGAGCGGCCATCACCGACTTGCTCGATGACCCGGTCGAGTTCCACCCGCAGCGAGCGGTTGTAGGTGGCATCCCGCGACAATTCCAAGGCGCGATGCAAGGGCAGACCGTTGCCCACCAGATTGGCCATGGTCTCCAAAAATTGCACGTAGAAGCGGCTGGTGATGACCGGACCGACCAGTGGCAGGTTGAGTTTCATGCGGTCCCAGGTGGCCTTGTTGGCATCGTTGTCCTTCCAGGCCTTGAAGAAAATGGCGGCCCCAACAAGTGTTAGGGCCATCACGATCCACCATTTTTTCAGAAACGCGGCCGTACCTATCAGAATTGCCGCGCCGAGGGGGATTTTGCCGCCTGGAGTGCTGGCAATGAGTGCCGTGAGCTGGGGAATCAAGGTGGTGACGAAAACGATGGAAACCCCGATGCCCGCAAGCACCAGGAACGCCGGATAGATCATCGCCAGAACCAGGCGGCTTTGCAACTCGGCGAGGGTTTTGAGATAATGCGCCTGGCGCTTGAGTATGGTGTCCAGCGCCCCGGAGGCCTCACCTGCCGCCGCCAGCGAGCAATACAACGGACCAAAACTCGGACTCGCCTTTTTCAAGGCCGCGGAAAAATTCACGCCGTCGCGCACCACCTGGCGGATCTTGTAGGAAACGGCCTTGAGGTTGCCGAGTTCCTGGCGGTTTTCCATCGACTTGAGCGCGGGTTCGAGCTGCAAGCCGGCGCTGAGCATGTCGGAAAGTTCTTCGGTGAAGAGCACCACTTCCTGGCGTTTCAGCTTGATCGGCCCCTCCGGGATTTTATCCTCGCCGGAGGCCTTGGCATTGGACGGCTCGGCGGGCTTGGCCTTGCCCGCGGTTTTCCTAACAGCAACGGAGGCCGCCGCCGCCGTGGCGGTCTCGCGCAGGCTCACGGGTTGGAGCCCGCGGCGGTCCAGCACGCGGAGGGCCTCGGTGCGATCGGCCGCATCAAACTCACCGGTGGTGACCGATCCTTTGGCATTGAGGGCTTTATAGGCAAACAGCGGCATGGAGGAAAAAATTGGGGATGGGTGACTTCGGTTAGGCCGGTCAATCGGCGCCGCCGATATCCGACGCGGTCACGGAAACGACTTCCTCGATGGTGGTTTCGCCTTGCATCACCTTGTGCCAGCCGTAGCCACGCATCGGGATATAGCCGTCGCGGACGGCTTGGGTGCGGACGTCGTTGGCATGCGCGCTATGGGCCACCAGATCTTGCAACGCGGGAGTGAGCAGCACCATTTCATAAATGGCCAGGCGGCCTGAGAAGCCGGTGCTGCGGCATTGGTCGCAGCCACCGGGGGAGTAGGCTTGGCCGCTGATGTTGACGGGCATGCCCAATTCGCGGCGGTCGTCGTCGGACACACTGCGGGGCACCTTGCAATGCGGGCACAAGCGGCGCACCAGGCGTTGGGCGAGGAAGGCGCGGACGGCGGCGGAAACCAGGAATGGCTCGACGCCCATATCGATCAAGCGGCTGATGCCGCCAAGCGCGTCATTGGTGTGCAGGGTGGAGAACACCAAGTGACCGGTCAACGAGGCGCGGATGGCGATTTCCGCGGTTTCAAGGTCGCGAATTTCCCCGATCATGACAATGTTGGGGTCGGCGCGCAGAATCGAGCGCAGCGCGGTGGCGAAGGTCAGGCCGATCTCGGATTTCACCGCGATCTGCATCACGCCGGTGAGTTTGTTTTCCACCGGGTCCTCGACCGTCACGATGCGTTGCTCGGGATGGTTCACCTCGCTGAGGAAGGAATACAGGCTGGTGGATTTGCCCGAACCGGTGGGGCCGGTGATGAGAATGATGCCGTTGGGCAGGTGCAACAATTCCTCGATCTTGCGGCGCACGTATGGCTCCATGCGCAACTTGTCGAGATTGAAGCGCTCCTGGTTGAGCAAGCGCAGCGACACGCTTTCGCCCTCGACGGTGGGCACGGTGGCGACGCGGACGTCGATGGTTTGGCCTTCGAACTGGAGGTTGATACGGCCGTCCTGGGGCACCCGGCGTTCGGCGATGTCGAGGTGCGCCATGATTTTCAAGCGGGCGATCACCGAGCTTTGCAGCGCCTTGATGTTTTCCGGCACCGCGATTTCCAACAGGCGGCCATCGATGCGGTAGCGGATGCGCAAATTGGTGCTCAGCGGCTCCACATGAATATCGGTTGCGCGCTGGTCGAGCGCCTCGCGGATGATCTGATTGACGAACTTGACCACGCTGGCCTCTTCATCATCGTCCTGGTCAATGATGTTGGCCTGGTCTTCGCCGCCTTCGATGTGATCGTAATCGAAATCGCGGCCCTCGAGGATTTGCTCAAAGGTGTCCGCACCCACCCCGTAGAGCCGGCGCAACGCCTCATGCAGCCGCTTGCGCGACGCCATGCACCAGTCGATGGGCAGGGCCAGTTCCTGGGCCGCCGCCT
>JBILFE010000458.1:0-3848 GCA_044351705.1 Luteolibacter sp.
ACTCAGGGGTGATCGCGGCCGGGATGCGCTGGGGGAAGCGCGAGAAGATCGATGGCGTGTAGGGGTTTGGGATTTTGGGTTGTGGATTTTGGATGGGAGATTCCTGGGCGGACCCGCGATGCTGCTTGGCCAGATCATTGCGGACCATGTCGTCTTTGAGATCCGCGATCCGCGATGAGCCCTCCGCGATCTTGAGGTTTTCGCGGATGGCAATGAACTCCATCTCCGGGGTGATGATGCCTTGCCGGGCATAGTGGAGTTGGGTCACGGGTGAGGGTGCGTGGCCCGTGGCGCTGCGTTTGGCACGCAGCGGTTGGCGGCGGTGGCCGTTGAGGCCGGGGAACTCGATGCAGCGGTTGGAGCGCTCGGCGAGGGAAGCGAACGCGGCGTGTGATTCTGAAAGGTAGCCATTATCCAGGGGTTGGACCGGGCGACCGGGGTAGGTCTCGACATCGTTGCGAGCCAGGATCCAATCGTGGCGCATGGGTGGCAGTCCCTGATCGGACGAGCCGCTGAAGACCGGATCGCCCCAGGGACCGGAACAATCATAGACGCGCACGGCCGGGTTGTGATGGATTTGGCCGTCGAATGAAACGGTGTCGGACAGGGCGATTTCGCGCATCGGCACGCGCACGGATGGGTGGATGTTGCCCGTCACATAAATACGGGTGGACGCGGGCAGTGGGGTGCGGCTGTTGCTGGCATCGGCAAGCACGAACGCGAGGGATTCTTCGGAACGGAGCATAGGGAAGGGCCAGACTAGGCAAGGAATGCTGCCAGCGCAAGGGAAGAAAAGCTCAGGGCTTCGGTGGCAGGGGGGCGAGTGAGTCGGTCCCGAGGACGCGTGGTTTGGGCAGGGCGGGAAGGATATCCGAGGCCCGGTCTTTCTCGCGGCGTTCCACGGCCTTGCGCCAGGCCGCGGGTTCATCGGGTTCGGTTTCGCCTTTGCGCGGTTCAGGCAGGGCTGGCAAAACCTCCGATGTGCGGTCTTTCTCGACGCGCTCCATCGCCTTGCGCCAAGCCGGGATTTGGTCGGGTGCTAATTCCACCACTTCGCTTTTGATTTCGGGTAAGGGGATGGCCGCAATCTTGAGTTTGACTAACAGATCGCGGAAAACAATGCGTTCCTGGCGCATCAGGCGCTCCCATTTGATGTCCCGCAGCAAGGCGGTGCCGGCCTCGGTTTCCCCCACCAAGACCCGCGCACTGCCTTCCAACGCGGCTTTCATTATTGCATCCACCTCCTTGCTCTTGCTCAATTGCGGCAGGCGGGTCAGGGCGCTGGCCGCATCGCCGCCGAGCATTTCGGCGAGCATGAGGGTGGAATTGAGGGCCGGGCGGAGCGGGTGGTTGGTGACCAATCGGATCATCGCCGGGGTCACCTTGTCGGGTGGCAGGATGCCATGGATGAGGGCGAGATAGTAGAAATTGTTGAGGAGGTCGGTGTTGTTGGGTTCGAAGCGCAGCAACGACCGGCACATGGCCAGCAAATCCTCGGTGCGACCCTCCCTCGCCAAGGTGCCGAGGACCGGAGTCAAGTCGTTATAGAGCGGCAGTTGTCCCCGCCCGAGGCGCACGGCAGCCACCCAGGCATCGATGGCGGATGCCCTCACACCGTAGCGTTGGGCGGTGTGGGCGATTTCGAAGAAGCGGTTGCGCTTGGTGTCGAACGTGGCCTGGTTCATGGCGCGGGTAAAGGCCGCCTCGGTGGCACTGGGTTTTTGGCGGAGCCAAGCCAGGAGGGCGTTCGCAATCTCGATATCGACGAGATCAACTGCGGCTGGAGGATTGTTCAGTGCGGTCTGAATGGCATCCGCCTGACGCATATTCAGCAAGGCCTGGAGGTAGGCGATGAAGGCATCGGGGCGGGTTTGCACCGGTTCTTTAAGCACCTCGGCGGCCTTTGCGGCTTGGTTGTGGCCGACCAACCAGGTGCCGAGCACTCCCGGATCCGTGGCCAGGAAGCGCTTGATAGCCGCAGCGTACACGCGCTCCGCAGCCTGCGGCTGGGATTCAAGCACTGGATGCAGCGCCACCAAGTGGTGGATCGCAGTGGCTTTCGGTTGCCCCTTGAGCCAAGTGGACAGATCGGGCAGCGCCAAGCCTGGTGCCAGGGCGTGCGGGATGTTGCCAAGGAGCAACAGCGCGGCGAGAGCTTCGGTGTCGGCCTTGGCGGCGAGGAAGTCGGCAAATATCCGGCGGGCCTTGGCGATCCGCCAGACGTCGGGTTTGTAGCAAAGGGTGCGCAGCAGTTCAAGGCGGGCCTGGGGGCCGTCGCTGGGTTGCAGGACTTCGCGCAGGCGATTTTCTGCGACGGCGGCTTCCCCGCGCTGGACGAGCAACGGGGTGATGGCGGCGCGGAACGCGGCTTGTTTGCGCAGCTCGTCGGGCAAGCTGGCGAAAGCGCGCATGGCAAGCGCCTGCGGGCCTTGGGTGGCCAACAGTCGGAGCATTTCCAAGCGGTCTTCGCGGGTGGCGCGCGGGTCACTGAAGACACCCGCGGCGGCCGTGAAGGCGTTGGCCTCGCCGAGCTTGCCGAGTGCGCGCGTCCAGATCCGGTAGGCGTCGAAATCCTGCCGCCGTGCCAGCAGCACACTGCGGGCCTTGTCGCGTGCCGTACTCCAATCTTCATGGTGCACCGCCGCTTTTGCTGCTTCCAGATTTTGATTGATCCGATACGTGCGATAGGCGCGGTAGACGGGTTTGGCCGCAAAGCCAAGCGCCACCATGCCTGCGAGCGCCATTAGGATCCAGGATTTCCTTATCTTCACTTTCCGACGCAATTGGCCGGAATCGCTCAAGTAATGACTGTCAGAGTGGCGACCTTTCATGGGATGGGTGGATGTTAGAGCGGCGGTGGGTTACTCGACGCCGAAGCGGTAGGATAAATCACGTGCGCTAGCCAGCACATTATGACTAACACAGCATTTTCAAGACCCCAAAAAAACCCCGCCGTTGCGGGCGGGGTTGATTGCCGAGGTGGGATGGCGGAGCGGACGGGGCTCGAACCCGCGACCTCCAACGTGACAGGCTGGCGCTCTAACCAACTGAGCTACCGCTCCATCCCGTTCGGGTGGCGCGCAAACTAGGTGGCCAGCTCGACATGCGCAACACCTAATTTGCGAAAAATGATTTTTTTTCCCATTCAGGACAGGGCCGCCACCGCCGCTTCGAGTGAGGCGAGGTCGTCGATGGAATGGACGCTGAGGTCCTTATCGATTTTGCCGAGCAGGCCGGCGATGACTTTGCCGGGGCCGAGTTCGAGGAAATGCCGGTGGCCGAGTGAAACGAGCTTTTGAATCGACTCGGTCCATCGGACGGACCCGGTGACCTGGGATTCCAGCGAGTGGCGGATTTCGGCGGGCTCGGCGACGACGCTGGCGGAGAAGTTGCAGACCACGGGCATGGTGGGCGTTAGGATGGTGGTGGCGGCGAGTTGCACGGCGAGTTTGTCCTTGGCGCTCTGCATCAGGCGTGAGTGGTAGGCCCCGGCGACGTTGAGTTTGATGGCGCGGCGGATGCCGAAGGTTTTGGCTTGGGCGACGGCGGCATCAATGCCGGCCACTGTGCCGGACAGGACGATCTGGCCTGGCGCATTGAAGTTGGCGACATCGACGTCGGTTGCCGCGGCAAGGGCGCGGACCTGGTCTTCTTCACCGCCGATGAGGGCCGCCATGCTGCCTTGGGTGGCGAGGCAGGCGGCTTCCATGAACTCACCGCGGCTGGCAACCAGGCGCAACCCGTCAGCGAAGGAAAACGTGCCGGCCGCGACGTGGGCGGTGAATTCACCCAGCGAGAGGCCAGCGGTGGCGACGGCTTGGAGTTGGGGCAGGCGTTCGCGGACGAGG
>JBILFE010000578.1:0-3173 GCA_044351705.1 Luteolibacter sp.
GCCTTCACCCCGGCGGGCATGACCTTTGAGCTTGAAGGTGATGCCAACGACTATGTTGGCAAGGGCCTGTCCGGTGCCAAGGTCATTGTCTATCCGCCACGTGGCGTTAAATACAAGGCCGCCGACAACATCATCATCGGCAATGTGGCGTTCTACGGCGCCACCCAGGGCCAGGCGTTCATCAGCGGCATCGCCGGCGAACGCTTCTGCGTCCGCAACTCCGGAGTCAAGGCGGTCGTCGAGGGCATCGGCGATCACGGCTGCGAATACATGACGGGCGGCGAAGTCATCGTGCTGGGTGAAACCGGACGCAACTTCGCCGCAGGCATGTCCGGCGGCGTGGCTTATGTCTATGACATCGACGGCCTCTTCGAAAAACGCCTCAACAAGGACATGGTCAATCTCTATCGCCTGATCGAATCCGGTGACAGCGAAATTGCCAAGGTCAAAGCCACCATCGGGCGACATCAGACCTGCACCGGCTCGCAACGCGCCGCATGGTTGCTAGACAACTGGGACACCGAGTTGCCGAAGTTCTTCAAGATCATGCCGCGCGATTACGAGCGGATGCTCGAATGCTTCAAGAAAGTGGAGGAGCAAGGCTTGTCCGGGGACGAGGCTGCGATGGCCGCATTCGAGGAAAACCTCAAGGACCTGTCCCGCGTGGGGGGAAATTGAGAGAGACTCAAGACTCGAAGACACAAGACGGCAAGACACAAGACGCAAGAGAAGAGAATGAAGAAGACGAGACTAAGCCTCACAGATTGCATGAGAAGAGACGACGCGCTGAGCGAGATCTCCTCTTCGCTTGCGTCTTGCAGTCTTGTGTCTTGCGTCTTCTTACTCACCTGAACATCAACGAACGTACGACGACACAATGGGCAAGCCAACAGGATTCATGGAACTGAAACGCAAGACCGATGCGGAAATCGCGCCGCTCGAGCGTATCCAGCACTGGCGGGAATTCAAAATCCATCCGGATGAGAAGCAACAACGCGAGCAAGGCGCGCGCTGCATGGATTGCGGCACCCCATTCTGCCATACCGGCCAACTGGTGGCCGGCATGGCCAGCGGCTGCCCGGTGTACAACCTGATTCCGGAATGGAATGACCTGATCTTCCGCGGCCGTTGGAAGGAGGCGCTGCAGCGCTTGCACAAGACCAACAATTTTCCGGAGTTCACCGGCCGGGTGTGCCCCGCCCCCTGCGAAGGGGCCTGCGTGCTGGGGGTGATCTCGCCACCGGTTGCCATCAAGAGCAACGAATGCGCGATCACCGACCGCGGCTGGCAGGAAGGTTGGGTCACGCCCAAAATCCCCGCCAAACGCACCGGCAAACAGGTGGCCATTGTCGGATCCGGTCCGGCCGGACTCGCCTGTGCCGCGCAGCTCAACCAGGCGGGCCACAGCGTCACCGTGTTTGAACGCGAAGACCGCATCGGCGGATTGCTCATGTATGGCATCCCTAACATGAAACTCGACAAGAACGCGGTGGTCACCCGCCGCGTCAACCTGCTGCGCGAGGAAGGCATCGAGTTCAAAACCGGCGTCGCCATCGGCAGCGATGCCACATGGTCGCCTGAGCGCTTGCGCAAGGAGTTCGACGCCGTGGTCCTCTGTTGCGGTGCCACCCAGGCCCGTGACCTGCCCATCGATGGCCGCGATACGGCCGGCGTCCATCTGGCAATGGATTTCCTAACAGAAAACACGCGCCACCAGTTGGATCATCAATTCGACGGCTCGCTGCCCGCGCTCAACGCGGCCGGCATGGAGGTGGTCGTCATTGGTGGCGGCGACACCGGCACCGACTGTGTGGCCACCAGCCTGCGCCATGGTTGCAAGAGCGTCGTCCAATTGGAGATTCTGCCCAAACCGCCGCTGGAGCGCGCGGCTAACAACCCATGGCCGGAGTGGCCCAAGGTATATATGATGGATTACGGCCAGGTGGAAGCGGCCGCTGTGCAAGGTGGCGACCCGCGCCAATATCTGGTGCAGACCCAGCGGTTCCTCAAGGATGCCGCGGGCCACTTGAGCGGCCTGGAGATGGTTGAAATCGAGTGGGCCAAGGACGCACAAGGCCGCTTTGTGCCCCAGCAAATCCCCGCCACCCAGCGTACCATCCCGGCCCAGCTCGTCCTCCTCGCCATGGGCTTCACCGGCCCCGAGTCTAACATTATCGAAAAATTCGGCCTTGCCACCGACCCCCGCTCCAACGTCAAAGCCGAACACGGTCAGTTCACCACCAACCTGCCGGGGGTGTTTGCCGCCGGCGACATGCGCCGCGGCCAGTCGCTGGTGGTGTGGGCGATCAACGAAGGCCGCGGTGCCGCCCGCGAATGCGACCGCTTCCTGATGGGCGAAACCCAACTGCCGTAACACCACCTAGTGGAACCGATCCGCTACTTCAACCGGCATACCGGTGCCATGGAGACCGAGCAAGTCTATGGCGAGGGCTTTCTACGCTGGGCCTACGCCAACCCGCTCGGCGGCCTAGCCCTCGCCGCTCTAATCAAGCGGCCGGTGTTTTCCAAATGGTATGGCCGCCGGATGAGCACGCCGCAATCCGCCACTCGCATCGCCCCGTTCATCGCCCAATACGGCCTCGATCCCGCCGAGTTCGCCGACCCGCCGGATTCCTATGCGAGCTTCAACGCGTTTTTCTATCGGAAACTCAAGCCCGCGGCGCGGCCGATCGATGCGGACGACGCGAGTGTGGTGTTTCCCGCGGATGGCCGCCACCTCGGGTTCGAGCGGGCGTCGGATATCCAGGACGTGTTCGTCAAAGGCCAGCACTTCAACCTGCCTGACTTGTTAGGTGATGCGCAACTCGCCGACCGCTATGCCCACGGCACGCTGGTGCTCTCACGCCTGTGTCCGGTCGATTACCACCGGTTTCACTTTCCGGTGGCGGGAACCCCGGGTGAAACCCGCACCATCGCGGGTCCCTTGTTTTCCGTTTCTCCCATCGCCCTGCGCCGGCATCTGTCGTTTCTCTGGACCAACAAGCGCACCCTCACCCGGCTCGAGACCCGGCACTTCGGCACGGTCCTATTGTTAGAGATCGGGGCCACCTGCGTCGGCACCATCGTGCAAACCTTCCGCTCCAACCGTCCGGTGGCGAAAGGGGATGAGAAGGGATACTTCGCCTTCGGCGGCTCCTCCACCATCACCTTGT
>JBILFE010000460.1:0-3841 GCA_044351705.1 Luteolibacter sp.
TGTTAGGCATGGCCGCCTGGCTTTGATTTCCGCCGCCGCCCAACCCACCGAGCGCACCTCCTTGTTGGTAGCCGAGCCCGGCACCGCCGCCGGCATACCAGGTCGTACTTCCTGATAGAGAATACGGCAAACCAGCTCCACCGTTGCCACCCGGTCCGCTTTCGGTACCTGCACCGCCTGCCGCACCGGCGCCGCCGCCACCGGCCCCCGCGGAGTTGACACCGTAATCCGTGGTGCCCGCGCCGCCCGCACAACCTTGCCCGGCAGTGCCACTGCCCGGATACGACACGACGATGTTGCCTGAACATCCCGACCCGCCGCCGCCGGACCCGCCGGTGGTGCCTCCCGTCAGGTTTCCCACACCCCAATCCCTGCCCGCCGCCCCGCCGCCGCCAATGGCATGCAACCCATCCAACCACGAGTCGCCGCCGGATCCGCCGTGCTCACTGGTGCTGCTACCGGCAAGCCCGCCCGCACCCACCGTGACCGCGTGACCACCCGCCGTGATGGCATAGCTTGCGCCTTCTGCGTGCCCGTGAGCCGGTGTCTCGGACCCATAGTAGATCAGCCCGCCCGCGCCACCGCCACCACCGCAGTTGTAACCGCCGCCGCCACCACCAGCCACCACCAGGACATCCGCCGCGACCGCCATTGGAACCATCAGACTTGAGGTGCCGGTCGTTGTGAAAGCATGGATCACCCTGCCGCCGGAGTAGCTGATGATGCCACCCGTCCCCGTGTTGTCCGGGGCGCAGACAGTTAGAGTTCCACCATTAAGTGTTAGAGGATTGCTGGTGACCGCCTGTCCGAGCGCGAGCGTGGCACCCGCATTGACGTGAAGCGGGCTCGCATCGTTGATAGATCCGCTGCCGGCAAGAATGAGCGTACCGGCATTGACATGGGTCGTGCCGGTGTAGGTGTTGACGCCGGAGAGAACCAGCGTGCCGCCGCCAGCCTTGGTTAGACCGCCAGTTCCGGCGAGTTGCGCGAAAATGGTGGCGGTCTTGCCGGCACCCATGGGATTGACCGTGATGGTGGGTGTGGTGCCGGCCAGGGTCAGGACATTGGCCACGTTGCCATTGCTGTCGAGGGTCCAGCCTGCGGCACTGCTGCTGTTGGCATCACCGAAAACCAGGTTGCCGATGATGCGGGCGGAATCCAGGTGGACAGTCCTATCGGAGGTGATGTCGATGGCACTGAAGTCGGCGCTAAAGCCGGTGTCGTTGGCCACATTGCCACCGCTCCAGTTGGCATTGGCGCTCCATAGTCCGTCGCCGTTAAGGCTCCAGATGCCATCGGCGGGTGGTGGCGGTGCCGGATACAGCGCCATGGCATCGAGCATGGCCTGCTCGACAGCAGGTTGGGCATGGCCATACATGGTGTCATAATTGTAGATCGACTGATAGGTGCAATCCGGATCGTCATGCAGTGCGTTCTTGAACCAGGCCAACCAGTTGTTGTAATCTTGGGTACCCAGGTTGAATTCGCCATAACCGTAACCCGTGGCGCCATAACTTGCTTTGGCCGTTTGCACCGCTTGCATCAAAGCGGTGTTGCCTTTCAACGGACTGTTGCAATTACCATAAAAGGAAACAGCCGGATCGCCATAGAGATTGACCAAGGCATCGACATTTTCCTGGGCGGTGTCGTAAAACGTCCCATGCACGCTGATTTTCTCACGTGGGATGCCCGCATCATACGCCAGCTTGGCGAGGTAGGTGAGGTGTTTGCCGACGATTTTGGCGTTGTCGGCACTGGTTAGGGTGCCACTGGTTTTGATGCCGGCGGTCTTGGCGGCATTATAGCCCAATGGCTGATAGTTATCGTTCCACGCGGGATCATTGGATGTGCCGTAGTAGCTGTTGCCATCGGGAAAGAACCGATAGTTGCTGTTGATGGCGGATTCCCAACCGCACTTCCACCCCGCCAGCAGCCACTTTTTGCTCGGCGGAAGCTTGTTATACCATTCCAAGACCACCGGCAGAAATTGATCATAGATGCCCTTTTCATAGGCTTGGAAATTGGGACTCAGAAAATTCGGGGTCGGCCCGATCCGGAATGGAAACCCCCAATTGCGCCAGCTCAGCTTGACCGCCGTGCCGTCATCCCAGCCATACCATTCGACGTCCGCCTTTTTCGCCGGATCGTAGCCATCCGCGCCGGGATCATACCAATTGAGCAAGCTCTTCGGCAGCCAGGTCTCGGTATCCACCTGCACCAGAATCGGGACACCCAGGGTTTCCGCGCGCGCCAGATCACTTTGCAGCAGCGCCAACTCCGAAGCGGGCGTGTTCATCCCGGGTATATAAAGACAAGACACACCCACTTTCAACACGGAGGCCTGGTTGACCGCACCAAATTTTGACGCCACATAGTTCATAATGGTGGCAGAGCTCTGGGGCGTGCAGAACCCGTCAGGGGAATAATTCAGCAGCAAATATTTGTCGGTGGTGCTTGCGCTTGAAGCACCCGGCACACACCAACCCATCAAGAGCCAGACTAACAGGAATTTACCGCCGGACACGGTGCGGATTAACGAGCACAGGCTGGCGCGAAGGCCGCCGCGCAAAGGGCGGCAGGTGGTGGATTGGGACATGCTTTTAATTTCGTTAGAAGAGATGCGCCACGTGCGGATGACGGAAGCTAAATCTTGCGCTTACGGGTGTCAACCACATGGGGCTGCAAAGAACGTGGCGTCACGTCATCCACGGCAGGCGCGATCGTGAGAACGCGGCGCTGCGCGCCGGTTATCAGTTATCTGTTATGAGTTACAGGGGAAGATGGCCTGCTGGCTGACACCTCTTGGCAGGCGCGTTAGTGGCAAGGCGGGGGATGGGGTTGAAGCGGGCCAAGCAGTAAAGCGGATTAGCAAAGCCCGAATATCAGGCACGCCATGCCCCACAATGCCATTAAACCACCATAGGCGCAGATGGCGATTGCGTAGGAAATGACAATCAACATCCCCACGCGAATAACCCGCGTGATTCCATCAAGCATCGGAGACCGATAAAGAATGGCAAGCGCCAATACAGTCGATATGGACATCTCGATGTTTTCCCTCAACTCGCACCAACGGATGAAGCCAAGCGCATGAAACGCCATGCAGACGAAAAATGCAAGGCAGACTGCCCGGCCCCGGATGCGCAGAGCTTGTTCTTCGGCGTCGTCAGATTCCGTTCCCATGGGTGTTTTCTGTCAGATAGACCGTCTGGGTTCAAGAAAATAGGGGACATCCAGCTGCGCTTGGATTTGTGATTTGAGATTTGTAATTTCGTCCGCGGCTACGTGCGCGGGAACAAGACAATAGTCAGACTTTCAATCCGCTCAGGTCGTAGTCCAGCGCTTTGTTTTCCTTGATCAATTCATCCATGGTCAGACAGCAGCGGCGCACGCTGGCCTCGCGACCGAGCACGGCGGTAAGCGCGTCGTCGCCGGCCTGCTGCACACTTGGGTTGTCGCAACGGCCTTGGATGATGTTGTCATAAAACGTCGCGATGTTGCGGATGGCACCTTGGTCATAGAGACTCACGACCTCGCCGCCGCCGTAGTGCTTGGGTCCGCCACGCAGGTAGGACTTGCCGCGATAACTGACGAGGGCGGTGGCGCGGTCGCCATAGGCGTCGAGTTTCAACGCCCATTCCAATTGGTTATGCAATGACTGGCAGCGGTGCGTCCACAGCAACCCGTCGTCAAACTCATAGGTCACCAGATAGATTTCGCGGTACTCCGAGCGCGGGTTGGGGCGGCAGATGCGGCAGCGGCCGGTGGCGCTGACCGGGCGGCGGCCCACGACCCACAACACGGCGTTGATTGAATGCACCGTGTTTTCGGTGATCACGTC
>JBILFE010000695.1:0-2599 GCA_044351705.1 Luteolibacter sp.
CCTCGATCAAGGGCCCGGTCCGCAATCTCACCGCTTACGGTGCTTTCGTGGAATTGGAAGAAGGCATCGATGGCATGATTCACGTCTCGGACATGTCCTGGACCCGCAAAATCAACCACCCGTCGGAAGTCCTCAAGAAAAACGACGAAGTGGAAGCCGTGGTGCTGGCCATCGACAAGGCCAACCAACGCGTCTCGCTCGGGATCAAACAAACCGAGGAGGATCCGTGGAGCATCATCGACAAACGCTTCAAGGTCGGCGACCTGGTCAAGGGCACGGTGGCCAAGATCGCATCCTTCGGCGCCTTCATCAGTCTCGATGGCGACATCGATGGCCTCATTCACATCTCGCAACTCAGCGAGGATCATGTCGAAAAGGTCAAGGACATCATCAAGGTCGGCGATCCCGTCGAAGCCCGCGTCATCAAGGTGGACAAGGTCGAGCGCCGCATCGGTCTTTCCATCAAGGCGGTCAACTACAGCGACGAGCAGCTCAAGAAGGAAAGCGCCAGCTTCGAAAGCCTGCGTCCGTCCAGCGAAATGGTCGGCCTCGAGCAAGCCTTCAACCTGGCCGCCTCCGCCTCCGAGGAATGGAGCCCGGGCGAATGAGGCAGTGATCAAGTAAAGAAGTTATAAAGTAAAGAGGTGAAGAACCGGGATGCCATTGGAGGAAACTCCTTGTCCCGCTCTTCACCTCTTTTTTCGTTGCGGACTTGAGCAGGGAAATCGCCCATCCACCGGGCTCAGAGGTTCACGGCACGCCGCTGCGCAAGCGTCACGTCCGCCGCAGATAGCTGAGGGTGCGCAGCACGGTATCCAGCACGGTGTCCAAGTGTTGGCCCAAATCCGCGGCGAGAAAGCGCAGCACGAAATACCCGTTAGCCTGCAACGCCGCGTCCTTGCGCCGGTCCCGCCGCCATGCCTCGGCATCGCCCAAATGCTGGCCGCCATCGATCTCAATGACCAGGCGTGCGTCGGCCGCGAGAAAATCCACTTCCATCTGGCCGCGGTCATCAAAGGCAATCGGCAGCACCGCGTTGAGCCGGAACACACCCGATAGATCCGGCAGCGAGTCCAACCGCCGATAGAAGAACGCCTCGCTCGCGCTCCGCGCCCGTTCCTCGCCCTCGGCTCCGGCAATCGGGGCGGTGGTGGCATGCACAAACAATTGCGCCAGCGGACGATCCACCCCATCGCGAATCAAGCGCCGCACGCTGGCGGCATAGTCGTGTTTCCACTGGCTATCCACCGGCAGCGGCACGTCTGCGGGCCAGCCCGGCAAGGCGCTGGCGGGCAGCAGGATCGAGTATCCCACCGCCTCATAGCCCGCGCAGCGTTTGTCAAACATCCGCGACAGCATCGGCACCTCCAGGTCCGCGTAATCATAGACCCGCACGCTGGTCTTGCCGTCGTGCAGGCGATGCAAGCGCCCGACATATTGCGCGATCGTGCCATGCCATGACACCGGCATGGTTAGAAACAAGGTGTCCAGCCGCGCGTCATCGAAGCCCTCGCCAAGGAAGCGCCCGGTGGCGACCAGCACGCGGCCCGCCTCGGCAGGAATCTCGCGCACCCGCGCCAGCGCCGCCAGCAGGGCCTTGCGGCCCATGCCGCCTTGCAACGTGATGACGTGCGGCACCCATTCCCCGAGTATCCCGGCCAGCATCTGCAAGTGCTCGGTCCGCTCGGTTAGAACAACCGGTGAGCGCCCGGCGCGCACCGCCTCGGCCACCTCCGCGCAAATCATCCGGTTGCGCGCCTCCGCTTGCACCACCGCGTCGCACAACCGTTGGAACTCCACCCGCTTGTCGTCGGCAGGTTCACCGCCCGGTACAAATCCGGTCGGTCTAACCCATACCTCGTGGCTGAACGGACGATCCTGCGCCTGCCGCCGTGCATCCACCTTGTGCCGCACCGGCCCGCACTGCATGAAAATAATCGGATGATGGCCGTCCTTGCGCGCCACTGTGGCTGAGAGCCCGGTGACGTAGCGCGGCTTGGCCCGCCGCGCCACCAGCTCGAAACTCCGCGCTGATAGATGATGGCATTCATCGACCACCAGATGCCCGTAGTCGCCGACCAGGTCCTGCACCACGTCCTTGCGGATCAAGCTTTGGATCAAGGCGACGTCAATGTTGCCGGTGAGTTTCTTGCGCCCGCCGCCCCAGCGCCCGATGGTCTTGGGTTCGATCCCGAGAAACTGCGACAGGCGCTCGACCCATTGTTCCAGCAACTGCTGGCGATGCACCAGCACCAAGGTGTTGACCCCGCGTTGCGCGATCAACCAGGCCGCCAGCACGGTTTTGCCAAAGGCGGTGGTTGCCGCCAGCACGCCGGCTTCATGCGCCAGCATCGCCGCGCCTGCCTGTTGTTGTTCATCGCGCAGGGTTCCGCAAAACTCCACCGCCAATTCCGTCCCGTGGCACCGCTCATCCCTAACCGTTGTCTCGACCCGCAGGCTGGCCAGCAAACTCATCACCTCCTCGAAGCAGCCGCGTGGCAGGGCGATGTGCAGCGGATGGTCTTCCGCGCAGGCGATGATGCGCGGCTTGTCGTAGGTGGGCAGACGCATCGCCTGCGCCTTGTAAAACTCCGGGTTC
>JBILFE010000648.1:0-2816 GCA_044351705.1 Luteolibacter sp.
AAACTTTGCGCTGTAATTCTCCGGCACCACTCCCGTGCCGTCCATGGTCCAAGTGATGCCATCGGCGGTCGAATACATGCCGGACTTGCAAAACAGGCACAACCTGCCGCCGAAGGTGCCGATGGATATGCCCACACCGTAGCTGCTGCCGCTTCCGTCCACCGGCAGTGCGGACTCCTGCCAGATCTTGCCGTCGCTGGTACTGATCACGCTGGAACGGGTGGTGTCGCCAGAGGCATAGAGCTTGTCGCCCCACGCTTGAAAGCGGCATATGATAGACAAGTCAACCAGCGAGGCATCGCTTTTGCGTCGTTGCGCCCGGGACCAGTTGATGCCGTCGCTGGAATAGTAGATAAGGCCCGAACTTGGGTACCCGTTGGACGATGGCAGTTCGGCAGCGACCAGAACGCCGTTGAGCGAAACCATGTCGGAAAACGGTTTTTGCGTGAAGCCCCAGGGCGGAACATTGCCCACCGTGTCCACGGGGGCCTGCCAGGTGACGCCATCAGTCGAAATGGCCATCGTGAGTTTGCCACCGATGCGGAAACCGGAGCAATACCATTTGCCGGCATGCTTGGCCAGGACCGATCCGTCGAAACCCGCAGGCAGCATCCAAGGCCTCCACCCGCGGCCGTCGGTGGAGACCAGAATCCGGTCCCCGGCCACCGCATAGCATTTGCCATCGATGACCTTGAGGTCGGCGATCGGACCATTGGGCACGCTGTCGCGTGCCCAGGTGAACGATTCAAAGGGTGAGGTGACGATGGTAAGAACCATGCTCGCCGTGACCGATCCGAGGTCATTGCTGACGGTGCAGCCATAGACCCCGTTGTCGGCGGTGGTGACCGAGGGAATCGCCAGTGAGGGTTGCTGCTGGCCGGTGAGAGATTGCCCGTCCTTGGTCCATGCGTAGGTCAACGGCGCACCGCCGCTGGCACGCACGCCCAGCACAGCGGATGCGCCCGCAAGTACGGAAACATCGCCGGTCTTCCACACAATCACCGGCGGTGATTTTCGTTCGCTCAGGTAGACGTAGTCGCTGGTGCAGATGCCAAACCCGTTGCGCACCGTGACGTGATAGCCGCCCAGGTCGAATTCCTTGACCGGATCGATCACCAGCGTGCGGTCCCATGCGCCGGGGATGGCGGTGTCGCCGTGGAACCATTGATAGAGCAGCGTCCGCGTGCCGGTGGCACCGACGCTGAACACCGCGCGCTCGCCTAACGAAACCCCGGCGTCCACGGGATGCGCCATGATTTGCGGCGCTCCGGGAATGATGCCATGCAACTGGAACGCTCCGGTGGACGCGTTGTAGTAGGAATCGATGGAGAGGTAATAGGTGGTGCCGGCCACGGCGGTGAAACGCACATCGCTCCAAGACAGGAGCGCGTCGTGGTCGTCGTTGGCGACGACTTCAAACAGGGCCTCCGGGTTGAGCGGGTCGCCGGTATGGACGGCGAGGACGGTGTCGATGCCGCTGCCCTCGGTATTGATAGAGAACGGCCCGGTGGTGGGCGCGGTCCAGCTATACCAGACGCTCTTGCCGCCACCCACGCCGGCCGACAGCTTGTCGGTCTCGAACGGCTCGGCGGTGGCACCACGGTTGCTGCCGGTTAGATCAAACGTCTCCCCCGTGATCGGAGTGGCGCAACTGATCAGGTCATTGACCCCGGTCACCGAGAACGCCAGGCTGAAGCGTTCGCCTGCCGCCGAATCGCTGACGGCGACCATCCGGTAGTTGACACCCGCCTCGGCCTGGAAGCGGCAACTCGCGGAAGTGCCGGACATGGCGCCGGCACCGGAGTCGGCGCAAACGGTTAGATTGGCGCGCATGTCGCCGCGGTAAACGACGAGGCGCAGGCCACTGCCGAGGGAGTTGCAACTGAAGTCGGCCCAGCCCTCGAAGGCGGCCTGCCACGCGAACCACAAGGTGCGCGAACCGGCCACCGGCGACCAGGAATCCTCATCCGCCTCGCGGCTGGCAATGGTGTTAGAGCCGTTCCAAGTACCGTAGTCGCCAGTGAACACAAACGGCGTGTCGAAGGAATCGTTCGGTTTCATGGGCGCGGAGCTCGCTAACAAACGGGCGAGGTTGAGGCGGCCGCCGCTGGCCACCCGGTTTTGCAGCGAGGGCAGGACATCGGCGGATTGATAGAGCCGGCTGATCAAATCCTCGGCGGTGTCGGAAGGAAATTGCGCGCGGGCGAGCGCCATGGCGCCGCTGACGTGCGGCGTGGCCATCGAGGTGCCGTTGAGGAATGCGTAGTTGCGGGTGCTGTTGCTGTAGCATGACCAGATTTGCCAACCGGGTGCCGCGATATCTACCGAGTTGCGGCCGTAGCACGAGAAATCCGTCAGGCGGTCGCTGGCGTCGGTGGCGGCCACCGCGACGATGTTGGACAAGTCATAGCTCGACGGGTAGTGCGGCGCGGAATCATTGTCGATGCCGTCATTGCCGGCGGCGGCGATGAACGGGATGTTGGCCTGGGCGCATGCGGCGAGGGCTTGATAGAGCGCGTTGCTATACGGGCCGCCACCCCAACTCGCGCTGATGACGTTGGCACCCATGCGGCGGGCATAGTTGATAGCCTTGATGCCGTCCGCGGTGGTGCCGCCCCCGGCCCCCAGAAACCTGGAGCCCATCAGTTGGACTTTCCAAGCAACGCCGCACAGGCCGGTGCCGTTGGAACCGCTGGCACCGATGGTGCCGGCGCAGTGGCTGCCGTGGCCCTGGTCGTCCATCGGGTTGCCGTTGTTATCGACCGCGTTGTAGCCGAAGACGTCGTCGATCACGCCATTGCCGTCGTTGTCGATGC